>JAUXTZ010000306.1 GCA_030681095.1 Burkholderiales bacterium | reverse complement strand
TTGCTGAGTGCTGTACCGAGGCCCCAGCGGTGGGAGCGCGCCAAAGGGTGCGTCTGGGCAGAGCAAGGCCAGCTCTTAGAGCTGTTTCTAGTTTGCCTGGTCGCGCCCTTTTTTTGCGCGTCCTGGCTTGAATAGTGGAGGGCTGAATATGCCCGAATTTTTTACCCGTGAGATTGAGTTGCGCGCCGCCGAGGCGGATGGTGACTTGATCCCCTGCGTCCTGGCAAGTGAAACGCCGGTGGAACGTGGCAAATACCTTGAGGTACTGAGCCACGCACCCGCTGACGTTGATCTGAGCCGCGCACCGTTGCCCCTGATCGTGCAGCACGATAGCTCACAGTTGAACGTGGGCCTGATCGAGAACCTGCATATCGCGGGCGGCAAGCTCAAAGGCCTGGCACGGTTCAGTTCCGGCCCCCAAGCCCAGCAAATCCTGGCAGACGTAAAGGCCGGCATCGTCCGCAGCCTATCCGTTGGCTACCAATTACTTAAACCCGTATCAGAAACCGGCCGCACGGTTCGCTTCGCCTGGATGCCCTATGAGGGCAGCGTCGTATCCGTGCCCGCTGACACGCAAGCCGGTTTCTATCGTTCACATTCGAAAGGTAACAACACCATGACTGACACTACACTTGACACCACCGACCAACTGAGCCGTTCGCAGCACCGCGCTTCCAAGCAGTCTGCGCTCGACGAGCGCGAGCGCGTGACGGAAATCTCTGCACTCGGACAGCAATTCGACCAACGCGCCGAGGCCAGCCGTGCCATCGACGCGGGCACCAGCATCGATGCATTTCGCACGCTTGTACTTTCACGTATGAAAGATACCGGCGCTTTGCGGGCGCACGAATCGTCCGAGATCGGGCTGAACGAACGCGAGGCTGGCAAGTTTAGTTTCGTGAAAGCGATACTGGCGCAGATCGATCCAAACTATGCCCGGCGCGAAGCCGGATTCGAACTGGAAGCCTCCCGCGCCCTATCGCAGAAATTGGGCAAAGAGCCTCAAGGCATTTATGTGCCGGGCGAGGTGCTGCGCTATCAGCGCAACCAAACGCGCGACTTGGTGGCCGGTACGCCGTCAGCTGGCGGCAACCTGGTGGCAACAAACTTGCTTGGCGGCAGTTTTATCGAGTTGCTGCGGAATCGCAGTCACGTGATCAACATGGGTGCCACTACCATAGGTGAACTGATCGGTAACGTTGCCATTCCCTCCCAGACTAGCGCTGCATCCGCCTTTTGGCTTGCGGAGGGCAGCGCGCCGACCGAGTCGCAGCAGACGTTCGGCCAAGTTCCGCTGAACCCAAAGACCGTGGGCGCATTCACGGACTTCACTCGCCGCATGCTGCTGCAGGCAACCCCTGACATCGAGAGCATCGTGCGCGCTGACTTGGCTGGCATCATTGGCGTGGAAATGGATCGCGTCGCCGTCAACGGTAGCGGTACCAGCAATCAGCCGCTCGGGATTCTAGGCACGTCCGGCATCGGGTCCGTTGCAATCGGCGCCAACGGCGGTGCAATCAATTGGAACCACGTGCTGCAGTTGGAAGAAGCGATCGCCACTGCCAATGCCGACATGGGTGCCTTGGGGTACATGACCAACAACAAGGCGCGCCGAGCGCTGAAGGGCACCACCAAGGTCAGCGGTGACGCCGGCGCGGGCTTCATCTGGTCCGACGATGTGCGGGGTGCTGACGGCTACGGGACGCTGAACGGCTACAAGACAGCGGCTTCCAACAATGTGCCGAGCAACCTCACCAAGGGCACCAGTGTTGGCGTCTGCTCCGCGATGATCTTCGGCAACTGGGCCGATGTGCTGATAGGCCAGTGGGGTGGACTCGACATCCTAGTCGACAAGTTCACGAATGGAACTTCTGGTGGCACGCGTGTTATCGCCTTGCTCGACATGGATATCGCGGTGCGGCGCGCAGCCAGCTTCGCCGCGATCATCGACGCCACCACATAACCATACCCGGCACGACCGCCGCCCCGAGAAAGTTCGGCCATAGGGGCGTCGGTGGGTTCTTCTCCATGGCCGGACACGGGCCAGGCGATAGTCTGGCAACTAGCCTCCGACGCTCGCTTAAACGGGGCAGTGACATGGCTTACCCCAACCCCGCCCTTGTGGCGGGGTTTTCATTTGTGAAGACGTCTGCACGGGTACTCGTTAGCGTTTAGGCGGGTGGTTCAAGTAAACCACGTTGCCGTCGCGCGTTAATCCCGACGCGCCTTGAACAATTCCACCTTCGGCCAATGCGCGCCGAAGCTCCCCATAGGCTTTATTGATGCGGTCTTTAGAATCTTGATCGTAATGAAATCCACTCTCCGCTAGACGTGCATTGTTTACCGACATGGCTGCATAGAACAGGCGCAAGCAGTCGTGGCGCACCTCGCCAGGGGATTGCGGCTTGTACGCGTAAATTTGAGATTCGCGCTGCATCTGTTTTTCGTTCTCGCGGCGGCGACGCTCCTCGACATACTCATCGAGAAATTTATTTTGATCAGCGGTCAGGGAAACAATTACCACGTAGCGGCGCGCAGATTTCCGCACGATAACGATATG
Source organism: Burkholderiales bacterium (assembly GCA_030681095.1). GTDB lineage: Bacteria > Pseudomonadota > Gammaproteobacteria > Burkholderiales > Thiobacteraceae > RBG-16-58-11. The sequence continues at coordinate 876 of JAUXTZ010000306.1, read as the reverse complement.
CGAAGGGGTGATCTTTGAACCGCGCCGGTTTCCAATGACCAGGCGCGGGCCATCGTCGCCGAAGATAATCGTCTGCCTAAGCTTGTTGTTTCCAGGTATTCCAGGCAGCCAATCTGCCCGCAACAAGCCATAAGCGGCTAGAGATTCAAAGTTGCCATCGCATTCCAACCCACGCCAGTGACAGTGGACCTGTATACCTCCGCACACCGACTCAAGCTTAAACATTGGGAACCCCATATAATCTTCCTGGCAATCCTCTGGAATCGTGATAGATGGAAATTCCGGCGCAGGTGGCATATGATTTTTTTCTAGCATCATTCTTCCTTCAGCAATGTCATTGAAAGTGGTTAAGGAATCTGAAAACGGTCATTCAAGCCGCCGATTTCTTGAAGGCAACAACCTTGCCGCCAATGGCAAGACCGCCCAGGAAGTCCGCCCAATGTTGCATCATGGCCTTGCGCTCGGTCAGGTATTGGGCGCGGTTGTAGGCGGCGCGTATTTTGTTGGGTTCCTTGTGGGCAAGCTGGCGTTCTATCACGTCAGGGGTAAAGCCCATTTCGTGCAGCATCGTGCTAGCCATCGCACGGAATCCGTGCGGTGTGGCCTGCCCCTGATAGCCCATCGAGCGTAGCGCCTTGCTCAAGGTGTCACGCGACCTGTGTTTACTAAGCGGTGCCCGTTCACCAGGGAATAGAAAAGGGCTGTGTCCGGTGATCTTGTGCAGTTCCCGTAGCAGCTTCACCACTTGCGCCGCTAAGGGCACGATATGCGGATGTCGCATCTTCATGCGTTCGGCTGGAATTCTCCACTCGGCAGCATCAAGATCGAATTCCTCCCACTGTGCGCCCACCATTTCGGAAGGGCGCACAAAACAAT
>JAUXTZ010000296.1 GCA_030681095.1 Burkholderiales bacterium | reverse complement strand
CTGCATTTGCATGCGGCGCTGCGCTTCCTTGGCGGGATCTTTTTTGTTCGCCGCGTGCAGCGGGCTCGCGATCAACAGCGCCAAACAGCCGATCATTAAGCTACGCATCAACATAGGAACGATATTCGTCATGGCCTTCACTCTCATAAATCCACCGCCATGGTGCCCGGCTCGGCGCCATATTCGAGCAATACGCGAATCGCACCGCGCTGGCCGCGAAATACCGCCCAAAACAAGGGAGGATTTTTATTACGGTCGATCAGGTTCGGATCGATGCCGTACTTCAACATGGCTTCCAGCGACTCGGTATACCCCTCGGCGGCAGCGATGGAGAGCGCGGTCATGCGCTCGGGATTGGTCAAGGTCAAGTCGGGGTCGTATTTCAAAATTTCCGCGACGACGCGCGCGTGATTCATCAACACCGCATTCATCAGTGGCGTGCAGCCGTTGTCGCTTTTCATATCCACCATGGCCCCGGCTTTTAAGAGCAAGGTCACCACCTGGGTGTGTCCATTCAATGCCGCCGCCGCGAGCGGGGTAAAGCCGCCGCCTTTTACGTCCGGTGCGGCACCCGCGTCGAGCAACACCCGCACCATTTCCACAGCGCCGTTGCGTGCAGCATGGATCAATGGGCGCACCCCCCATTCATCGCGCGCGTTGACGTTCACCTCCTCTTTCAGCAGCGCATCCACCGCTGCCACATCATTGCGCGCTACTGCGTCAATCAATGCGCTCTCTTTGCCGGCTGCATACAACGGTTCTCCGTCATTGCCCGTTGCCTTGATACGGGCAAAATCCAACGGACCGGCCGGACCAATTCGGCGCTCATCTGCTGGTTTGGCAAGCCATTCGTAGGTGTCGTTTTCAAACGCAAATGCAGGCGGCAGCGCAAGCAGCGCCATCATCCAAAGCCATGCGCCAGGGTTAGAACTTCGCATTTAAATCCATCTGAAACACATCAACCCCTAGCCGCAAGCTGGTTGGGTGCGCTTCATCCGCCGACAAGTAGCGCATCGAGAGCCAAGTGTTCTTATCCAAGCCATACGAGCCTCCAAGGAAATACCCTTTAGCATCCGTGCCGCCCAAGTGGAAATCGGAATCAGTGAAGGCATCCAGCACCGCATCGCGATCTAAACGGCGATAGCCGATGTGCGCCTGCCAATCGTGGCGCTGTTGAATAACCGGCATGCCCACGGTGACACGTCCCTGCCAGCCTTTATTCTTAGGTTCGATATTCTGCCCAGTCCGCGCCAATATTTCGGATTGATTGAAACCTGAGTTCTTCACATAATCGCCGGTCAGAATCACATGCACCGGGTCGAAGTGTGCCAAATCCAAGCTACCGGTTAAATTTACAAGTTCAAACTTCGATGCGAGTGCCCAAGTATCAGTGGCGCCCGGAGTGATGTCGAATACCGAGTTCCCCTTCTGGCGGAATAGTGGCGCGGTTTTATCGTACAAGGTCGAGCCCGCCGTATTTGGGATGCCTTCTACATTTTTAAAATTATAGTAAGCAGCACCGAGCTTAAAGCGCGTATCGCTGCTCATGCGCCACTCAAAGCCGGCTTGCGCGCCCCAAAACCACTTGTCCTTGGCTAGTACAGATGGTGTTTGTTCGATCTCTTGCAGCGGGAAAGCGCCCACTGTCACAAACGGCCGGAATGGCACATTGCTGGATGCAGGGGTGCGCAAAGTCGCGGCAAGCCCCTCGAAGTTAAGATCGTCATCCCACACCAGATCGGTGGAGAAGTAGGGATTGGGAATGCGCCCAGCAGATGCCGTCAACCACTCCGATGGGTCGAGCTTGAGGTAGGCACGGTCAAACACCAGGGTGTATTTGTTTTCATAAGTGCCGAGTGTCTGGTTGGTGGAAACCGGGTCAGATGTGTTACCTGTGGTCAAACGGAAGCCTGCCGACACGCCTGGCGTCACCTTGGCCAGCAAGCCCAAGCGTGCGCGCACCCGCTCGCGATCTCGTTTGTCAGTGGTATTCGTAACATTGGTTTGGCCTACCACTTCGAAGCTCGTTGCCGCAGCGTTATTTTTCCCATATTGATCACTCTGAAAACGCACGCGCAAGTCGCCTTCCCAATGCAGACGATCTACCCATTCCGGTACGGCGTTCACATCGCCCCAGCGCTCGGCCTTGGCTTGCGCCACCACTTCTTGTTTGACTTGATCGCGGATTTCGCGCTTCACCGATTCCGGCACATAGGGCACGCGCACCACTTTGCTCTCTGCGGCCTGGGTGGCGGCCACTTTCTTGCGTGCGGATTTTTCCGCCTGCTTGATCAGTTCGTTCGCTGCATCCTGCGTCAGCACGCCCTTGTCCACCAAGGCTTGAATCAGATTGATCGTCGTCTGACGCACGACTTCCATATCCTCTTGCTCATTGCCCCAGCTTGGGCCGGTAGCGAATACCGATGCCACTAGTAGCGCCAGCGCCGAGCGCTTATATCGATTCATGGCTTTCCTCTTTCGATTCATAACGAATTTTTCTTTTCAGTCCTGTTACCCGCGCGGCCGAAAGCGGTACCAAATCGGCTGCTCAATGCCCTCCGGCGATTCCGAAATCGAAACCGCCAGCAGCTTGTCGCGTAGCGCCTGCTCGGTAATGCCGGGCAAGGCGCCCTTGTCCCACTCCACGCGCTCCACCCGCCCGCTGCTACTGACCCAAATACGCACGGTGATACGTTTAGTTTTTAGCTCATCCAGTAGCTTCGCATCGCGATTCAACTCTTGTTCGACGCGATCACCGATCAAGCCTGCGTACCAACGCGCGCGGTTGCCACCCCCGCCGATCCGCCCATTGCCACTACCTTGCGGCAAGCCGAATCCATCGTTACCCGGCCCCAACGTTGATCCCAGGCCAGGCGGCGGCTCATTGCTGGCCTGCGGTTCTGGGTTGGGTTGATCGACTTGCACTTCTTCCTTGATCTCTTGCTTTTCCGGCTCCGGCGGCTTTTCTTCCGGCGGTTTCGGCTCCGGTGGTTTCACCAGGGAAATGATCTGAACTTTGCTTTTAGATGGCTTTTCCGCGCTATCGATAAAACCTTTAATCACAAAAAACATACCTACCAAAACCGACAGCAACACCGCGCCCATCATCAGTTTCGGCAAGCGCGCGCGCCATACCTGCTGGTTCATTTACTCGCCTTTGCCGTCACTAAACCGAGCTGGGTAATATCCAAACGCCCACACAAATCCATCACCTCGATCACCTTCTCGTACGCAATCTTGGAATCGCCTTTAATCACCACCGGCAAATCCGGCGTGATCGCCTTGAACGATCGCAACCGCGATTCCAGTTCCGCAATCGTCACCGGATAGGTGTCGAGGTACACCTGGCCATTTGCATCGATGGTGATCGCCTTGGTTTTTGGCTTCGCCAAATTCGGTGTCGTGCTTGCCTTGGGTAGATTGACTTTGATGCCCTGCACCGAAGCGGTAGTCATGATGATAAAAATCACCAGCAACACATACGCCAAGTCCAGCATCGGCGTGATGTTGATGTCGTCATACGGCTCATTACCTTCACGTACATCCATCGCGAACCCCTAGACCCAAACCGCACAGCACCGTAGCGCCGGCATCTTGCCGGCATTTCGATTCAACCTTGCCGGCAAGATGCCGGCGCTACAAAACCTAAGGCGCGTACGCCTCCGCAAAGCGTCCAATCAATTCATCCACGAACACGTGCATATCCGCAGTAATAGTTTTAATGCGGCTACCCAGATAGTTGTAACCAAACAGCGCCGGGATCGCGACTACTAGACCCGCGACCGTCGCCACTAGGGCTGCTGCGATACCCGGCGCAATCGCCGCCACGTTCACATCGCCGGTTGCGGCAATCGCGGCGAAGGTAATCATCACGCCCACCACCGTGCCGAGCAGCCCGAGGAAGGGGCCGCCGGAAATCGCGATGGTGAGCAGCACCATCAAATCATTAAGCTTTTGGCTCTCACGCACCAAGGTACCGTCGAGCGTTGCTTTGATTGCATTGATGGCTTGCGGTGATAGCGTTTTTTCGCTGTTAGCGATGGCATGGCGATGCTTCACTTCTTGCACGCCTGCGTGATAGAGGTGATACAGCGAAGCATTCTGAAAATGGTCGTGGCGACCGACCAAGGCCAACATCAGCGCCGAGTCTTTAATGTCTTTATCGTCCGTCGTGTCATCGGTATCCAGCTTCGCGGTCTCGCTGACTTTGAGCTTGTGGAAGGCTTCCAAGAATTCCTGATTGGCTTTATAGGTCTTGTTGATGACCAACGCTTTCGACACCATCACCATCCAACTGATGACGGCCATCAACATGCAAATTGCAATCACTACCCAGCCATCGAGCGTGACGCTCTGCAAAATCACGCCGACATACGAGGCATCGCCACCTTTATCTTCATCTTCGCTCAAGGCCAATAATTTGGTATCCGGGCCTTGGCTGACTGCCGCCAATAAAATCGCGTCTGGTGAACGCGCCACATTGGCGATTTGCAACTCGTCCACCTCTCCTTGGAAGCCACGCCCCACCGTCACCTCGCCTTGCAATTCGGGGCTCGTCGCGGCTGCGACCGACACCGGCTGGCCATCCACATACAAAGTCAATTCTTTGGCCAGCGTCAACGCTACATGATGCCAAGCGCCCGGCGCGAGATTGCCCGCGCGCTGCGTCTCGCCTGCTGTCGCGCCGCCTTCCACCTTGGCGTAAACCTGGCTGCCATCGATACCGATCACGATCGCTGCCTTACCGTCGCGCAGCGTGACGATAGGGGTGCTTTGTGCCGCGCTGGATTTCACCCAGAACGAA
>JAUXTZ010000293.1 GCA_030681095.1 Burkholderiales bacterium | reverse complement strand
CAGTTCCGGCATCCACCTCGGCCACGTCTTCGACGACGGCCCAGCGCCCACCCACAAGCGTTATTGCACAATGGGAATGTGTTGAAGTTTGTGCCTGATGCGGGGAAGTGAGAGGGTGCTGCCGCCGAAAGCGATAGCGGCGAAACATCAGTCAGATTGGCAGCGTGTTTCTTAGCGCAGTGGAAGAGAAGGTTGCTCCTAAAATTTCCCCGCAATCTGCGCCAAACGACGCGCCACATTTTTTACGCGCGCGGCCAAAAGCTCATCTGGGAATATCATCCCCGGCAAGGCATCCATGAAGTTCGGTACTGCCAACAGTTTCGTGCATTGCGCGGCAAGATAACCCCGCAACTCTCGCGGGCTGGATGCGACCTCAAACACAATCTCGGCCCGGCCCTCCACAACATTAACGATGTCTTCCAGGTCATGGCTTCCCAATAGGTCGCCCCTACCCCTGTCATGAAAAGCCTCGAACTTGGTCGCGAGAAACGCCGGTGCCGTAATCAGCCTAATGCTCTTACCGCTTGGGAGCTTTATCTCCTGTGCCAGATTTACCACCAGCGGATACCATCGATTGGCAAAGCCAAGAATTGCCGAATCAGTCGGCATCAAATCCACCTGCAAGTCGCGGAACAGCCAGCGACAAATCGGCGCATCCTCCGACATATCGCGCTTGAAACCGAGCCGGGAAAATTGCTTTTCCATCGCGTGATAGCCGGGCAAGGCAGCCACTTCAGCGAGCAGATCCACGTCGTAAGTCACCCGTGGCGCTGCAGCGGCAGGATCGGTGAGCAACAAGTCCACCGCGCAGCCGCCCACAAATACCAGTTGATCACACAGCGGCCCGAGCGCCTGTGCGATAAGCTCCACCTTGGCCACATTGGGATGCCGCAAGCTCATTGGAAAAACGGCTCCAGCAACTTCTGTGCAGCATCGCGCTCGCGCGCCTGGCCGCTGCGAATCGCATCGAACAAAGCCAACAGCGCATACAAGCGCTCATCCTTGAGCGCCGCTTGCGGCACTGAGGGATACAGCGGCGCCAAGCTCAACCCGCGCACCGAGCCCTCGGCGTATGGCCACACTGGCACCGGCTCGCCGCCCGATTCGATCAACTGATTGAGCGGCGCAGCTGCATAGCCCGTCGGCACCCCGCGCGTTAGCGTGCCCCAGGTGGGAGGGAATGCATACTTCGCCCCAAACAATACAAAATCGCGCAGCTGTGGCTTGAGCACCACTGGTCGGCGATCCTGAAACATCGCTAAGCGTGAAACAAACGCACGCTTCAGCGCACCATGTACCGCAGAAATTGCGAGCCCGGTCTGTTCGGCCAGTTCCTGGTAGGTGGCACTGCCGCCACCACGACTAAGCAGCGCAAACAGCACATACAAATCCTGCGGCTTAAGCACCGGCTGACGATTCGAAATCTTAGGCATTTTCTCTTTTCCAGAAATAAGAAACAACTGTTTAATCATAAGCATGGTATATGTTTATTGTCAATCTTCTTATTTCATGAAATGAGAAAAAAGTGTCAGGCTTGCGCGATGCCTGTCGCTCGTCTGCCTGACGAACTACCGTGGAAATATCAGTAGTTGCCACCGTCATTGGCAGTATGTGCAAATTTTGCACAATCCAATTTTCAGTAGGAAGCGTTTCCATAATGGAAACAGTTGCTACTGTACTTCGCCACACTGAAACGCTCTTTTGTTCCGCAGCGACACCAAGTTTGAAAGCGGTACCGGAAGGCCCCGCTTTTGTTTTGATCCCCTCTCCCCGCTTGCGGGGAGGGCTAGGGTCTGCGGAAGGGTCGCTGCGCAGCAGCGGGGTACCCACCGGCGTACTCCTTGCGGGTGGAGGGGGCTTTGGCATGAAGCGTGCAGAAGTGCGCAACCTGCGCCAAGACCGCCCGAAGGGCGAGCGTCTGGCGGCGTCCCCTTTATGGGGGTCCAGCTCCGGCATCCACCTCGGCCACGTCTTCGACGACGGCCCACCGCCCAGCAACAAGCGTTACTGCATCAACGGCAACGTGCTGAAGTTCGTGCCCGACGCGGGGAAGTGAGGGGGCGCCAGTGCTGCAAGCGCTAGCGGCGAGACATCAGCCAGTTTGGCAGCGTGTTATTTAGCGCAGTGGAAATCATGCGGCGTTATTTGGACGATGTTGGCCGCGTTCATTTTCTAGTCCTCATAAAGCCCCTCAAGAATACCGCGGAGCAGTGCGCGTGCTCGTTCAGCATCCAGGGGGGACATTTCTTGCGGCAGGAGGCCAGGGCGTTCCGCATCAGCCTGCTCGGCAATGATCGCGGCAACACGTTTACGCCCTGCAGCATCGATTAGTGCGCGAATGTCGAACCCCAGCATCCGCGCGCCCGCGTGTCTTGTGTCGAAATCACTTGCTTCCGTCCACGACAGAAACTCGTCCCAAAGACGTTGCTGGTTGCCAAGATCAAGATAGTTGGCAGCGATCAGCATCAAATCGTGCGCGTCTTTCTTCGGCGACAAATAGTGCCGGTCTCGCCATGCGACGATTTTGAGCAGGGCCAGCGCGGGAAGAGACACAACCCATGCTTCCACTTCCGGAGAAAGTTGCACGCGCAGGGCGCTCGCAATCGCCTCACGGAAGCCAAATACACTCATACGAAACTCGCCGCCGGGCGGCCAATCGACCTGGCGATCCGCAGTCTCCACTCCCCCGAACGGCACTAGGTCTACCGGCATATCGCTCACGTGGCGCAGCCGTTGCTGAGTGCCCGGCACTTCACGAAAATGGCCAGACTCGATCAACTGTTGCTTCAAGCTAGTGAAAGCCGCCCAGTGCGGAACGGCGAGACCAAAATCCACGTCTTCGGTTTGCCGAATCGGCTTGATGCCATGCGCACAATAGAGATGCAAGTCGCGCGCAAACGCCCCGGTGATCATCGTGGGCACGTTGAGCGCTGTCGCCACCGCCTGCACATCCGCGACAACGCGGGCATGCAGCGCCAGTTCACGCCGCTGGGAAAAGTCGAGCAAGGTGGCCGTCATAGATCATCCGGGCTGTTTCAATACACCGCCCATCGCCGGTAGCAAGCAGGTCTGCGTAAATCAGTGCCGGTGGCACGGTGTCGGGTCGGCCATCATTGCGTAGCGTTACACCCCAGAACGGTTTTCTCACCTCGACAGCATGCTCAGCCCCAAGCAGGCCAGCCAAGGTTAAGCGTTGCTCAACCATTAGTCGTGCCGGCAACTTATCGGCATAGATCGTCAACACACCGGGCTTCAAATATTTCACGAGTAGCTGCGCCGCTGGCTCACCGCCCCAGCGTGCCTGCTGCGGATCGAGTTTCCAGTCGTGCCAGGTGTCGAAATTAGGCGCAACGTAGGTGCCCAGCAGCGTCTTCGGGCGCAAGGTGCGCGCATACGCCAGCGCCCAATCGTCGAGCAGGCGCCGGGTTGCGTTCAGGCGCCGCTTCTTGCCGGCGACAAGCAAGTAGCCCTGCTGCTGCATATCGGCCAGCACCGGCGGAATAGCCCCCAACGCCACACCGGCGGCGGCGGCGATAGCGCGATGTGGCGCTGCTGCGAGATCCGCATCACAGATCAGCGCGAACAATACCTTGAGCCCCGCCGTCGTAAAAGCACGGCCCGGCCGGTGAACGGCTGCTTTCTCCTCCGGCTTGCGGCCAGCCACGTAAATCAGGAAACCCGGGCCCGTGAGATAAGCATTGCCCGCCGTATCCGCGAATTGCTGATCGAGCGCCCGCAATCGCTCCGCTACCGGCGGCGTGACATGGGCCGTCACCAGCAACGGCGGCCGCCCAGTGGCGGTGGCGAGTTGATTGAGTTGCGCCATCGTGGCGCCCAACGTAGCGGGTGTCACCGCGCGCTTACACTCCACCACATACTCCACGCCTTGCCGGTCTTTCTTAACCCGCAGCCAAGCATCCGCACCTGCGGCACGTGCGGCACGCGGTATCTTTTGCACGAGCACCGTCAAACCCAGCGCACGTAGGGCCTCCACCGTTTGATCTAAAAAGGCTGTCTCAGTCATTGTTCACGAATACAACGTGTTCACAATTTGTGAACGATGCTTAATTATGAACAATAAGCGGCGCACGTTCAAGCAAATTCATTGTTCACAACCCAAGAACACAGGCGCTTATTGATCGCCGCAGCATCTTGAAAAGCGAAGCCGGCACATTTGGTTTTCAAGAAACAATACATTGAACACGTAGCAGTTCACCCAAATAATGAACTACGGCATTCCACATACACTTGGCATGCCGCTGCCTAAATCCGCGCCACTACCTCCAACATCGCCTTCTTCGGCCAAATCCACTTTCCCCGGATAGTCGCCGGCCGGTCGCTCAGCTTGCACGATACGGCAATCGGATCCAGCTCCATCACATTCGGAACCTGCACCACCCATGCCTCAAGATCCTGCCGCGCGATACGCAAAGAACCCTGAACTGAACGGTCAGTGGCCATATCGAACCGAATCGGCCCGATAGCCAGTTCCGTTTTCTTGATTTGCACAGGAGAGCAATCGAAAGCCGACAGCGTGGCAAGGTAGATCGCTCGAAAATATTTTCCGCCTAGCTCGGAGAAGTGTTCCTTGCGCAGCCCGGGTAGAAACAGCGTATAGCGCGTCGCGTCGTGCATGAGCATCACGCACTGGCGCCGGTCGAGGGTGAACAAATGCGCATGCCAACCGCCGAGTGGGCTGGTTTCCGCAAGCGGCGTTGGCGAAACGTCGGCCAATTTGGCGGCGAGTTTTTTGGAGCAGTGGATAATCATGTGGCGTTAGGTGGATGGCTTTGCTAGAAAATAATTCAAAGCTGAGCTAACCCGAGTTGCCTAGCCCAGGCGCTTCGACTTCTCGTTTTCTCGCACATAGCGGGAAAGATGAAAGCTTGCTAGCTTGATGTCCTCCACCGCGAGCACCGGCTGTTCGTTTGCAAGGAAAGCCGGTAGGGCCTTAGGTTCTAGTACCCAAATATCGCGCGTTGTCTTTGCGCCTTGTTCGATGAACCAGCCGGGGAACACGACAACTGGGCGCACAAGATATTTGCGGCCAGTGCTCTCCAGCAGCAATTCTCTCAACCAGCTTGCCTGTGCCTTGGCTTGAATAATTGGATCGCGGTCCGGCTCAAAACCGTCAACCAAAACTTTCTCACCGTCGAATACAATCTTTGCCTGACCTCTGGCCGGTTTACTCCTCGTCTTAGTCTCGATAGTGAACACACCCGCAGGTCCGATCACTATATGGTCTAAGTTAAATCCGTGACCAATCACATCGTGGAAGACCAGGTAGCCACTTTCCCGCAAACGCTCCAGGTACTGGCCAACCGCCTTCTCTCCATCACTCGCAAGCCGGATCTGGCGGATGGTGGGCAAGGTCCGCCAAATCTGCCACGCCGCATAGAGCGTGACCAGCGAGGCGAGTACGGTATACACAATGGGGTTAGGCGGTCTTGGATTAAAATAACGCCACCATTCCAAACCTGCCAAGACAATCATGAACGCCGCCAGCACTATCGGCGTTAAGAGTCTGTCGTAAGAGAGATCCTCTCTCTGCTGATCCAATGACTGGCCTGGATTGCGTAGTGGCTTATCTTTGAGCGGCGATTTCTTGTTAGGCTTCATCGGTCAGTACACCACGCTAATCAACTAGCCTCCGTCACATCCGGCCCCATATCCCCAAGTATCTCTCGAAACTGCTCCAACGCCGCCTCCAAATCCTCCACAATCTCCGCCGCAATTATCTCTGGCGCGGGCAGGTTGTCGGAGTCGGATAGCGATTCATCTCTCAGCCAAAAAATATCCAAGCTCGCCTTGTCGCGGTTGATCAGTTCCTCGTAGTCATAAGCGCGCCAGCGGCCCTCCGCACCAATCCCCTCCCCCGCTTGCGGGGGAGGGTTAGGGTGGGGGCTGTCCTTCGCAAACCACGTCGCCTTCCGGTCATGCCGATTCTTCGGGTTATAGCACTGCACAAACTCATCCAAATCCTCGCGCTTCAGCGTGCTGGTCTTCAGCGTGAAGTGCATGTTGGTGCGCAGGTCGTAGATCCACAGCTTGCGGGTCCACGGGGTTTCGGCGGCGGGCTTCTTGTCGAAGAACAACACGTTCGCCTTCACGCCCTGGGCGTAGAACAGGCCGGTGGGCAGGCGCAGCAGGGTGTGAACGTCGCAGTCGTGCAGCAGC
>JAUXTZ010000277.1 GCA_030681095.1 Burkholderiales bacterium | reverse complement strand
CACGAGAAACTGCCGCTCCTCATGGGAAAGCGTCACCTCGGCGGGCAGCATTTGGTCGAACTCGTCGGAGTTCATCATGGAGTAGGTCTGCTCGATTTCACTTAGATGGGTATTCAATTTCCGCCTCACACGTTGTGCCGGTGGCACGCCTTGCATGCGGTGTATGTTTTTATGCCGAGAAGCAATGCGCTATCCAATTGCACCGCGTCTCCCCTGTCGTGATACCGGAAAAGGGGCAAGACTACGGATGCAAAGTGACAAATCGATTTTTTGTTTATGAAGCTTGGGTGACGGAATTTGTTCTAGGCATAGGTCGAATGGGCTATTTGCTTTTCGCATCTTGAATAGCGCATGTCGAATTTGAATCGTTACGGTAAATGAGTCACTCGGGCTATGTCGAGTGACACGGACCCCCGATTGCTTGTCATGCCGCGCTGATATGGTGGCCTCATTCGCGAGCTATGTCCGCTTGCATAGTCATATTTGATCGGAAGTGCTGTGAAAAAATTCCTTATCGCCCTCGCCCTCAGCGCCTGTGTCGCTGCCCCAGCATCCGCCGCGACCACTTCTTATTCTTTCAACTGCCTCACTAACACCAACGCCGCCAACTGCGGCATCGGTGAAGCACAACTGTTTATGGACGTGAGCGATACGCTTAACGCCAGCCAAGTACTATTCGAATTCCGCAACACGGGCCCCACGGCTAGCTCCCTCACCGATATTTATTTCGACGATGGCTCGCTGCTTGGGATCGCGCAAGTGTTCAACGGCCCCGGCGTCAGCTTTACGCCGCCGGCCACGCCGGGCAATTTACCGGGCGCGAATAATGCAAGTCCCGCGTTCCAAACCACGGCCGGTTTCTCGGCCGATTCCGACAATCCGCCTCCTAAAAATGGCGTCAACCCCGGCGAGAAGGTTGGTATTCTGTTCAACCTGATATCGGGCCAGAGCTTCGCGGATGTGCTCAATGCCCTGGGTATCGCCGGTGGCGCAAATGGGCTGCGCGTGGGCGTCCATGTCCAAAGCTTCGGCGATGGCGGCAGCGAGAGCTTTATCAACGCTGTCTCGCCCGTGCCCGAGGCCAAGCAGTGGTTGATGATGCTGCTCGGTATCTCGGTCATCGCCACTCGCGCGATGCGGCGGTAGTTAAACTTAATTCTAAAAAAGTCAGCCCACGAGTTCACAGAGATCACAGAGAAAAAACAACGGGTTGTAGGCCTGAGTGTGTTCACCCAAGCGGTGAGTTGGCCAAATACCCTGCACCTTGAATCTCTGTGTTCTGTGTAAATTCAATGGCTTGAGTGGCATTTTTACCTGCAATACCCGATGCAATTAGTCTGTCTTCAATTTGTCACAAGATTCGCGTCACGCATGCCTGCGCGACCATAATGGTCGTCCCTCATAACTAACCGGAGCAGATGATGAAAGCGGTCCAAAAGATTGCCAAGCGTTTGAAGGATTCGACCATAAATCCAGAATCGGCGATTATTTTTAGGGATTTGATCCAAGCCTTGCATGCGCAACGCGAATTCCAACTCACGCGCTTCTACAATTTAAATTACGAGGATTTCGACCTCGCCTTGTCGCTGCTCATCGAGTGGCGTCTTCAGCGTTTCACCATGGCAAAGGGTGGTTTGATGGGGCTGCTGCAAGAGGCGAGCAATACTAATAAAAGCGCCTCCATATTCCACGCTTAAACGATCCCCTCCACCAAGGAAGGGATCGTTACAGATTTGCTTTCCCAAGCCCAGGCATGGGCGATGATTATCTCTAAGCGATCGAACCGCGGCTGCCAATTCAATTCCTTGCGCGCAAGCGATGCATCCGCCACCAGGCGTGGTGGATCGCCCGCACGGCGCGGCATAGGCGTGATGCGAATCGCGCGGTCGGTGACACGCTCGGCCGCCGCGATCACTTCGGCCACCGAGAATCCGTTGCCATTGCCCAGGTTGTAAGCGGCGCTGCCGCCGTCCTGCATTAAGCGCGTCAATGCGAGCCGATGCGCCTCGCACAAATCCACCACATGTACATAGTCGCGGATGCAGGTACCGTCCGGCGTGCTGTAGTCGCGCCCGAAGACTTTGATGTCCGGCGCGCGCGCCGAGGCCGCGCGCAACACCAAGGGGATCAGATGCGTCTCCGGCTCGTGGCGCTCGCCCAGCTCGCCCGCCGGGTCCGCGCCCGCCGCGTTGAAATAGCGCAGGCTGACTGATTTCAAACCGTAGGCCCGGTCGTAGTCTTCCAAAATTTGTTCCACCATCCACTTCGTGCGGCCGTAAGGATTGATCGGCGCCTTGGGGTGGTCTTCGGAAATCGACACAAGCAGCGGATTGCCATACACCGCCGCGCTGGAGGAAAAAATGAAGCGCTTGACCCCATGTGCAACCATCGCATCGAGTAAGTTCAAGGTGTTGGTGACATTGTTGGCGTAATACTTGGCAGGCGCATTGACCGACTCGCCGACCTGAATGAACGAAGCGAAGTGCATCACGGCGTCGAATGCGCGACTCGCGAACAGCGCATCCAACGCAGCGCGATCGGCCAGATCCGCCCGCACGAATTCGCCGCCGACAATAGCATCGCGATAACCGGTGGAGAAGTTGTCTAAAGTCATCACCTGGTAGCCGTGCGCGAGCAGCAGCTTCACCATGTGGGAGCCGATATAGCCGGCGCCGCCGACCACGAGGATGCAAGGAGATGTCATAGGGTGGGGTCGATCTTTAGGGACTTAGAATGAAGCAGCATTGCTGCGGAATTAAGTGGCCCCTGGCAAAGCCGGGGGTTTATTGGGTGAGCGGCTCAAAGGCGCCGGTAAAACCGTGAGCCGCCCAAGGCGGCTAGTTTTCCACTCCTTCCCCCTCGCAGGGGGAAGGTTGGGATGGGGGTAAAAATGCCGATTCTCCTACGAAACTTTCAACCCCCTCCCTAGCCCTCCCCCTGCCAGGGGGAGGGAATGTTGGCACTCATTTTGACTTTCTAAACGGCCGCCATATAGGTCAAACCTATTGGAATCCTCCAGGACACCGGGGGCCAAATAACAGCGCTAACGCGATCAATCGTCAGCGTGTTCTTTCTCTTTCCGGCACTCGCCCGAATGTTCGGCATGCACTTGCTGTGCTTGGAATCCTGGCAGCTCATAGCCGTCGATCGCGAAGGCGAAAATACGCGTCGGCTGCGTGGCGACGAAATCGTTATCGTTGACCACCAGCAGCAAATGACGGCCATCGGCTAAATCGGGACCAAAAGCCAGGCCTTCGATTTTCTCGGGGAAGCTTGCACCGGCCAAGCCGTGGGCAGGGTCGAGCAGATTCAAAAACAGGCTCTTCGTCACCGGCGTGACACCCAGAGGCACGCCCGTCTGCGGCAATTGCTTGAGGCCGCGAATATCGGTGGCGCCGCTGATATCGATTTTGAAAATCTTCTTTTCCTTCGCGTCGGCGCCAGGCTTGCCGTCGCGCTCCAGCACCAGTAATTCGTGCTCGTTCACGGCGAGGATTTCGCTCACACCGTTGCCTTTTTTGTCGAGCGGATAGAGAAACTCGCGCACCGCTCCGCTCTCGACATCGATTTCGGCAATGCGAACATTCGTGCCGACACGTGCAGCCGCGGCGTCCAGCCCGCCGTCTTGCAATAAGGGGCTCTGCATGATGCCCAGCAGCTTGCGGCCATCGGGCGTAATGGCCAAGCCTTCCATGCCGCGATTGGATTGGCGGCCACTCACGTTCTGGGCCAGCTCTACGCTCGGCGTGGCGGACGGGAAATCGGTGAGAAATTTATTCGGCACATTCACGCTGCGCAAACGCTTGCCGGATTCCAAGTCGAATTCATAAATAAACGGGCCGTATTCATCCGACACAAAAGCGCTATGGCCGCAGCGGCTGACGCGCACGCCCTCGGGATCGAAGCGCAACGAGTCGGGCGAATTAACCGCATCAAAGGCCGCAGCGCTGCCGGTGAAATAGGTCTTGCGCGCTTGGCGCATGAGCGTGGTACGGGTCACCGTGGGCTCTACCAGATACTGGTTCGCGCTTTGCTGTTTGAGTTTGATATCGAGTTGATAGAAGCGATCTATATACGAAGTGGCGCCGTCGGCCGGGCCGCGATCGGGTGTGGCGATATAGCGCTGCCCCTTGCCGGTGTAAGCCAGCGCGGAGCCAAAACCACCGATAAGATTGTGCGGGGTG
>JAUXTZ010000269.1 GCA_030681095.1 Burkholderiales bacterium | reverse complement strand
AATGAACCGGTATTAAAACAACTAGTAAAAAGCTGGCTCATGCAACGCGAGGACGTGCTAGCTTTCGTGCAAGCACGGCCGGCAGAAGGCGGTAGCGGCGCGGTGGTTGTGATGTTGAAGCGGGGGAAATAAATTTCGCTGCGAGTTACGCGAATCTTTTGGGAGAAAACATGAGCTTAATCAACTGGACACTCATTCTCGGCGCGGTCCTGCTCGGCACGACCGCGCAATTGCTGCTCAAGGCTGGCACCAACGCCGTCGGTCATTTCGCCTTCAGCAGCGAAAATTTACTACCCGTCACTTGGCAGCTTGCAAGCCAACCCTATATCCTCGCTGGCGTCTGCGCTTATGGTCTAAGCATGGTGCTGTGGATCATGGCGCTGTCGCGGGTTGAGGTAAGCCTGGCCTACCCGATGGTGTCGATCGGCTATGTATTGACCGCACTGGCCGCGTGGCACTTGCTCGGGGAGCACGTTTCACTCATGCGCTTGCTGGGTATCGGCGTAATCATGTTAGGTGTTTTTATTGTTGCCCGCTCTTAACTATAAAATCACTTAATCAAAATGGGGTTGCCAAGCTTCCCGATTTTGACAACAATGGAGCCATGATTCAGTTGCACATGCATGACCGGCACGATGCTCGATCAGCCCGTTCCTGATTTCGAGTTGCTGGCCACCGGAGGCAAAACGTTTAAGCTCAGCCAGTTCAAACGTCGTCGCCTCATCCTCTATTTTTATCCCAAAGACAACACACCGGGCTGCACCACCGAGGGCATGCAATTTCGCGATGCCTACGCTGAATTTCAGGCGCACCACTGTGAAATTATAGGTATTTCGCGCGATAGCCTGAAGTCGCATGAGGGCTTCAAGGCCAAGCTCGCCCTCCCCTTCGACCTGCTCAGCGACACCGAAGAAATTGCGTGTCAGTTGTTCGGCGTCATGAAACTGAAAAATCTTTACGGTAAACAAGTACGTGGCATTGAACGCAGCACGTTTGTGATCGATCAAAAAGGCACACTCGTAAAAGCGTGGCGTGGCGTTAAAGTACCGAATCATGTGCAGGAAGTGCTCGACTACGTCAAATCCAGTTAGTCCCTCAACCCTTCGGAGATGCTCCTTTTATGGCTAAGAAACGCAGCACCGCAGATAAGCCAGCCGCCCTCACCAAATTATTTGTACTCGACACCAATGTTTTGATGCATGACCCATCGAGTCTGTTTCGATTCGAGGAGCATGATATCTACCTCCCCATGATGACCTTGGAGGAGTTGGACAACAACAAAAAAGGTATGACCGAAGTCGCGCGCAACGCGCGCCAAGCCAGCCGATTTCTGGACCAAATCGTCAGCGACCCGCTGGCCAATATGGAACAAGGCATTTCGCTTGCCGCCCAAAGCAATAATGCCGCCACCGGCAGCCTGTTTCTGCAAACCTACGCCATTCATACCGATCTGCCCACCGCGCTCCCCAGTTACAAGGGCGACAATGTCATTCTCGGCGTGATGCTGCATTTAAAACGCGAGTCCCCCAAGCGCCAAGTGATTCTGGTGTCGAAAGACATCAATATGCGCATCAAGGCGCGCGCGCTTGGCTTCACAGCAGAGGACTATTTCAACGACAAGGTGTTGGAAGACACCGACATGCTCTACACCGGTGTGCGCTCGCTGTTGACTGATTTTTGGGACAAGCACGGCAAGGGCATGGAGTCATGGCAGGAAAATGGCCGCACCTACTATCGAATTAAGGGTCCGCTTTGCCGCGAAATGTTGGTGAACGAATTCGTCTATCAAGAAGGCGCACAACCGCTTTATGCACTGGTACGGGAACAAGCCGGCACAGGCGCGGTACTGGAGACGATCAAAGACTATACCCACGCAAAGAATAATGTGTGGGGCGTAACCGCACGCAACCGCGAGCAAAATTTTGCTTTAAATTTGTTAATGAACCCGAATATCGATTTCGTCACCCTGCTCGGCCAAGCGGGCAGCGGCAAGACCCTGCTCACACTCGCCGCCGGCCTCACGCAAGTGCTGGAAGACAAGCTTTATACCGAAATCATCATGACCCGCGTTACGGTGCCGGTGGGGGAGGATATCGGCTTCCTGCCCGGCACCGAGGAAGAAAAAATGACGCCGTGGATGGGCGCGCTGGAAGACAATCTGGACGTGCTCAACAAAACCGACGACACTGCCGGTGAATGGGGGCGCGCCGCAACCCAAGACCTGATTCGCTCACGCATTAAAATCAAATCGCTCAATTTCATGCGCGGTCGCACTTTCCTCAATAAATTCCTGATTATCGACGAAGCGCAAAACCTCACGCCGAAGCAGATGAAAACCCTCATCACCCGCGCCGGCCCCGGCACCAAAGTAGTTTGCCTAGGCAACATCGCGCAGATCGACACGCCCTATCTCACCGAGGGCAGCTCGGGTTTAACCTATGTCGTGGATCGTTTCAAAGGCTGGGTACACGGGGGGCATGTCACGTTGATGCGCGGTGAACGTTCGCGCTTGGCGGATCATGCGGCGGAAGTACTGTAAGTTAAAATCAATAGACAGGATTAACAGGATTTTCCAGAATTAACAAAACCACAATTGGGTTTTTAATCCTGTAAATCCTGAGAAATCCTGTAAATCCTGTCCACTCAGAATCTATTTCTTCAAGCTCTCGTAGCGGCTGCGAAACATCCCTTCCAACTGGTCGATCACTTCTATCGCCGCCTTGCCCTGCACCACATGCTGGGTCATGCATTCCGAAACCTCATACAACATTTTGCTGTGATCGAGCATGGAGTAAGTTGCGCGCAGGCGCTTGATAGCGTGTACGACTTTTTCTTCCGCAGGGCGCGGGATCGGTTCGGGCTCGCCCCATTCGCGCGGTGTTTCCACTGAGCGCGCGGCCAGGAAGTCGGCGAAGGCGATCAAGGTGTCTTGTTGCTCAGGCGGGAGCGCACGAAACAGATTGAGCAGGTCTTTCTCGTCGCGCTTCATTTCAGGCGTGGGGAGGCAATTTTACGCAGGCTTCGATTGCTTAAGCGCATTGATCACAAACTCCAGGAATGTCTGAAGCAGGCGCGAACGGAATTTTTCCTTGGCATTGACCATCGACAGCGGGCGATACAGGCGTGGCTCTAGCGGTATCGCGATCAGGTCGCCCAGTTTGGTCTCTTTTTGAATCGTGGCGCGCGAAACGATGGCAATGCCCAGGCCCGCTTCTACCGCGCCTTTGATTGCCTCGCGGCTGCCCAATTCCATCACGATATGCAGGTCTTCTGGTTGCACGCCATTTTTACGAAAGTAGTCATCCATCACTTCGCGCGTACCGGAGCCCGATTCGCGGCTGACATAAGGCAGCTCGGCCAATTGCACCGGGGTGATCGAAGGGTACTGGGCCACGGGGTGTTTGGGCGCACAGATCGCCACCAACTCATCTTCGCAGCAAACATGCGACATCAGTTGAGGATGATGCGAGGGGGCTTCGATCAAGCCCACATCCAGCGTGTGATCGGCGATCTTGGCTTCAATCGATTCCGAGTTGGCTACCATCAAGCGCGCATGCACGTGGGGGTATTGCGCCTTAAAGTCACCCAGCAAGCGTGGGAGCATGTATTCGGCAATGGTGGTACTCGCCCCCACCAGCAAGGTGCCAGATATCTGCCCCGTCAACTCTCCCAGCCGGGTATCCATTTCGCTGCTCAGGTTGAGAATGCGTTCCGCGTACTCCATTGCCACCTCACCTGCTGGGGTTAAGGTGATCTTGCTATGGCTGCGTTCGAATAGCCGAGTATTGAAATGTTCTTCGAGTTGTTTGACCTGAAACGTGACCGCGGGCTGGGTCATGTACAGCAATTCGGCGGCCTTGGTGAAGCTCAACTGCTTCGCCACCGTGTAGAAAACTTGTAGCCTGCGATCTGCCATGAATGCGTCCGGAAAATTATTGCAAGAAGGTTAACGGGGCATGAATTTAAGCATATTTCAAGCGGTAAGGATAGGCTGACCGGGCTGCGGTACAAGCGCTTAGAGATGCTCGTCGAGAAACTGCTTTACCCATCCATCGGGCCGGGCACTGGAGAAACGCCCCTTCTCTTCGCCATTCACAATCAGCAGCACAGTAGGGAAGCCGCGCAGGCCATAGCGTCCGGCCAGGCGCATATTTTCTCCCTCATCCACTTCCACCTTGGCGAGCCGCAGCGCGCCGGCATAACCTTTCACTACGCGCTCCAATACCGGCGTAAGCACGATGCAGGGCGGACACCAATCGGCCCAAAAATCCACCAGGATGGGATGCTGCTTCGAGGCTTCCAGCACTTGCGCTTGAAACTCGGGTTCGTTCACGTCGAAAATGAGTGGATTTTCCATAGGGGGCGATCGGCAAAAGGGGCCGATTGTTGCCAAATCGACCGACGGCGTCAAGTAAGCTTTTTGAGGAAGGCATCGAGCCGCGCCACACCTTGCTCCAGACGTTCCTGCGTCGTGGTGTAGGCGAAGCGCACATGGGAGGCCGATTGGAAGCGGCCAAAATCCGCGCCGGGGGTGATCGCCACACCGGCTTGCTTGAGCAAGGCTTGCGTCAATTGCTCGGCATCTAAACCAAACCGGTCACAACCGGCATAGAGGTAAAACGCGCCTTCTGGCGTGATCGGAACATCGAAACCAAGTTCGCGCAAGGCTGGCAGCAAATAATCGCGCCGCTGCTGAAACAGCGCGCGGCGATCCTCCAAAATCGCCAAGGTGTCAGGGTGAAAAGCGGCCAGCGCCGCATGCTGCGCTGGTGTGGATGCAGCGAGAAAAATATTTTGCGCCAGCCGATCCAGCGCATCGACATACGCTTCGGGCGCGATCAGCCAGCCGAGGCGCCACCCCGTCATGCCGAAAAATTTGGAGAAGCTGTTGATCACGAACACGTCATCATTCAGCGCCAGCGCAGTCTCCGCTTGGCAGCCATAGGTAAGGCCGTGGTAGATCTCATCCACCACCAGCGTGCCGCCACGTGCCGCGACAGCTTGATAAATCGACTGCAACTGCTCGAGCGTCAGCAGCGTACCGGTCGGGTTAGCAGGTGTAGCCAGCATCGCTGCACGTGTGCGTGCAGACCAGTGTTCCGCGATCATTTCGGCCGTGGGTTGAAACTGCGTGGCGGCGGTGACCGGTAACGCGACTGCGCGCCCCTCGACGAAGCGTGCGAAATGCCGATTGCACGGGTAACCAGGATCGGTGAGCAGCACTTCATCGCCCGGATTCAGCAATACGGCCAGCGTCAACAGCAGCGCGCCGGATGAGCCGGGCGTGACCACCACGCGACTAGGTGAAATGGTCACGCCATAACGCGTGGCGTAAAACGCGGCGATGGCTTCTCGCAACTGCGGCAAGCCCAAGGCAGGCGTGTAATGGGTATGTCCTGCCTTAAGCGCCTCAATGCCGGCAGTGATGATGGGGGCGGGGGTGGGGAAATCCGGCTCGCCGATTTCCATGTGTACGATGTCGCGTCCCTGCGCTTCCAATGCCCGTGCTTGGGCTAGGATATCCATCACGCGAAACGGCTCAATCTCAAGGGCACGCGCCGATATAGAGGGTTGCTTAGAT
>JAUXTZ010000258.1 GCA_030681095.1 Burkholderiales bacterium | reverse complement strand
TTATTACAACTTCACCGTGTTCGAGTGGGTGACCGATCAGCTGGGCAGCCAAGGCACGGTGTGCGCTGGCGGGCGCTATGACGGCTTGGTGGAGCAATTAGGCGGCAAGCCGGCCGCAGCTTGCGGCTTTGCCATGGGGGTAGAGCGCTTGCTGGCTTTGATGGAAGCGCAAGGCATTGCGCCGCCGGCGCCCGCGTTAGACGTCTACCTCGTGCATGTGGGCGAGCAGGTTGAGACAGTGGCGATGCAAGTAGCAGAGCGCTTACGCGACGCAGGTCTAAGTGTGGTGCTACATTGCGGCGGTGGCAGCTTTAAGTCACAAATGAAAAAGGCCGATGCGAGCAGTGCGCGTTTTGCCGTAATCATTGGCGAGGATGAAGTGGAGGCAGGTGTGGTGAGCTTAAAGTCCTTGCGTGTCCAATCTGAGCAAGTGTCTGTATCAGCGGAAGACGTCGTGGGTTTGGTGCGCGGTTAAAATTATTTTGGTGGAGAGATAAGATGGCAATGGATCTGGAAGAGCAAGAACAGGTAGACGCACTCAAGGCGTGGTGGAAAGATCACGGCAAAAAAGTCATCGTCGGGGTGACGGTGTTTGTGCTGTCCGTAGCGGGTTGGCGCGGGTGGGAAGCGTATCAATCCAAGCAAACTGGCGAGGCCGCTGCGCTGTTCGATGTATTGCGCAAGGAGCTTGCGACCAACGACGCGAAAAAAATTCGCGACGTTGCCGGTCAGTTGATCGATAAATATCCGCGTACGATCTACGCGACCGATGCCGCCATGATTGCGGCCAAGGTCAATTTTGAATCGGGTGATGCCAAGAGCGCCAAAGCGCAGTACCAATGGGTGATTGAGCACGCGAAACAACCCCAGTCCAAAGACCTAGGCAAATTGCGCCTCGCCGTGGTGTTGCTGGACGAGAAAAACTATGTGGACGCGCTGAAGCAGTTGGAAGGTGCGCACGATGCCGCCTTCACACCTTTGTTTAATGATCTGAAGGGGGATGTGTACTCGCTGCAAGGCAAATCGAAGGAGGCGCGCAGCGCTTATCAAGCCGCACTCGACAAACTGCCGAAGGATAGCCCGTTCAAGAATTTCGTGCAGATCAAACTTGACGCGTTGGGAGAGCAGGGATGAAACGCACGCTGATTGGGTTGGCGCTTATCAGTTTGCTTGGGGGCTGCCAAACCGTCACCCAGACCGTCACCGGCTGGTACGACGATATTTTTAGTTCCAGCAGTAAGAAAACGCTTCCCGCGCCGCTGCTTGATTTCAAGCCCAGCGTCGAGGTGAAATTGCGCGCGAGCGCTAATATCGGTGGCGCCGGTGGTTTCGTGTTTGTACCCGCACTGAACAAAGAGGGGCTGTTCGCGACTGGGTTTGATGGCAAGCTGGCACGGTTTGAGGCGGACACGCTGAAAGAACGCTGGCGCACCGAGGCGGGTAAAAAGCTTTCCGGCGGCGTCGGCGCAGCAGAAAACTTAGTCGTGGTCGGCACGCAAAAAGGCGAAGTGCTGGCGTATGACTTCAACGGCCAGCCCTTGTGGCAAGCGCGGGTAACCAGCGAAATATTGAGCCCGCCACAGATTGCGGGTGGCTTGGTGCTGGTGCGTTCAGGCGACGGACGCATCTTTGCGTTGGATGCAAAAGACGGCAAGCGCAAATGGCTCTATCAGCGCGCGACCCCCGCGCTGACCGTGCGCAGCTTCGGCGGCATGATGATCGATAAAAACGGCGTGTTCGCTGGATTTGGCGGCGGCAAATTGGTGGCGCTGGAATTGGAAAGCGGCAACGTGGGCTGGGAAGTATCCGTGGCCTTGCCGCGGGGCGTTTCTGAGCTAGAGCGCATCGCCGATGTCACCAGCAACGCGGTGACCGACGGGCGCTTGGTGTGCGCAGTGGCGTTTCAAGGCCGCGTCGCTTGCTTCGAGATTCAAAACGGTAATGTGGTGTGGGCGCGCGATTTGTCCAGCATCGCCGGCTTGGCGATGGACGCGCGCAATGTTTATGTGGCGGATGTGAACGGCGCCGTGCATGCGATGGATAAAACCACCGGCGGTTATGTGTGGAAGCAAGATAAGCTCACCCATCGTCAACTCTCCACCCCGCTGATTTATCGCGGCTACGTAGTGGTAGGCGATTTGCAAGGTTATGTGCATTTCATCTCACGCGAGGATGGCGCGTTCGCGGCGCGTATCGCCACCGACGGCAGCCCGATCCGCGCCCAACCGCAGGCACTCACTGACGGCGTGCTGGTGCAGACTAAGAACGGCGGCTTGTTTGTGTTGGGCTTGAATTAATCCTTTGTACTACTTCGCGTTAATCCGCGGCTAAAATTAAATGAAACCCACCATCGTTATTGTCGGTCGCCCCAATGTGGGCAAGTCCACGCTGTTCAACCGCCTCACCAAAACGCGTGACGCTTTGGTGGCGGATCTGCCGGGCTTGACCCGCGACCGACACTACGGTCACGGTGTCATCGGCGGCAAGCCTTATCTGGTCGTGGATACGGGTGGTTTCGAGCCGGTGGCGAAGGATGGCATCCTGCATGAGATGGCGCGCCAAACGCTGCTGGCCATCGACGAGGCGGATGCGATCGTGTTTCTAGTTGATGCGCGCCAAGGACTCACCGCACAGGACAAAGTAATTGCCGATACGCTGCGTAAAGCTGCCCGTCCCTTATGGCTCGCAGTGAATAAAGCTGAGGGCATGCGGCGCGAAGTGGTGACGGCGGAGTTCTTCGAGCTGGGGCTGGGCGATCCCGTGGCGATTTCTTCCAGCCACGGCGAGGGCGTGCACGATCTGATGGAGTTGGTGCTCGAAGCCTTCCCTGAAGAAAAGCCAGACGAAGCAGAAGTACATCACCCCAAGATCGCCATTGTCGGTCGCCCGAATGTGGGTAAAAGCACGCTGGTGAACAGCTTGCTGGGCGAGGAGCGCATGATCGCCTTCGATGCACCGGGCACCACACGTGACAGCATCTATGTGGATTTCGAGCGCGATGGCAAGCAATACACCTTGATCGATACTGCCGGGGTGCGGAAGCGCGGCAAGATATTCGAATCAGTCGAAAAATTTTCCGTTATTAAAACCTTACAAGCGATCGAGGACGCCAACGTCGTGGTGCTGGTGGTCGACGCGCAACTGGATATTTCCGAGCAAGACGCGCATATCGCCGGCTTCATCCTCGAAGCGGGGCGGGCATTGGTGGTCGCAGTGAATAAGTGGGATGGTCTCGATAATTATGCGCGCGAGCGGATCAAGGCTGAGTTGCTGCGCAAGCTTAACTTCTTGAGCTTTGCCAAAATGCATCACATCTCGGCCTTGAATGGCACCGGGATGGCGCCGCTGTTGAAATCGATCGATATGGCCTATCAGGCGGCGATGGCGAAATTGCCCACACCGCGTTTGACGCGCATTTTGCAAGATGCGGTCACCGCGCATCAGCCGCCGAAATCCGGCCCTTTCCGCCCTACGCCCCGTTACGCGCACCAAGGGGGGCAAAACCCCCCCGTGATCATTGTGCATGGCACGGGCGTGATGCATATCGCCGATTCCTACAAACGCTATTTGGAAAACGCATTTCGTCAGGCATTTAAACTGCAAGGCACGCCGCTGCGTGTCCAATTTAAGCAAGGCGGAAACCCCTTCGCGGACAGAAAACCCAAGCCGCCTACGCTGAGTGAAGAGAATGCTCGGCGGCGCGCTAAACGTACTTCAAAAAAGCGCTATGGTGGGTAAGCGAATTCATTGAGGTAAAACCTCCAGCATGGCGAGGTGTGGGCGACGTGGCATGTAAAAATCATAAGCTTATGATTCTAATGCGCTTAATATTTGGCGAACGCAGCCGCTAATACAGGGGATGATAAGCAATATTTCCCCGATGCCCGACACTCAAATTAACCACCCCATTTCCACTACCCCTTCCCTGATTCAGCTGGGCCGACGCGGGCTGTGGATACTTGGCTTGACCGCATTGTTGCTGGTCAGCTTGTGGTTGTGGTTGACGTGGAACAATGTGCGTCAGTTGCAACTACAACGCATGACCGTGGCGGTTTCGCTCGCCGCCAATCATTCCCAAAGCTACCTTGATACAGTCGGCGGCCATCTTGAGGCACTCTCCATGCTGATGCGGCAGAACGATGCGCTGAATCATCCGCGCATTGCAAAAAGCTTGCTCGATGATTTCAAAGCCAAGCATGCCGATCTGGGTGGGGCCACGCTGATTCATCCCTCGGGACAAATGCTGGTATCCACCGCGCAAAAACCCGGCGCTCGGCTGCCGAATGCGATGGAGAACCCGGATTGGCGCGCAGACTTCGCCAACAATTTGAACGCCACCGGATTATCAATTAATCGTCCGCAGCATGGTTATTTGCTGGAGACTTGGCTGATGCCGTTGCGCTATACCGTGCGCGACCCCGCGGGCCGGGTAGAATTTTTAATTCAAATTTCGATCCTGATGGAGCGGCAACAAGCCTTGTGGGCCAACCTCGGCTTACAGCCCGGCGCGCAGATTGGCTTGATGCGCGAAGACGGCGTCCTGCTTTCCATGTGGCCGATGTCGGGTGGCAAGTTCGATCCCAAGTCCTTCCAAGTCAAGCCATTGTCGCAGGCGATACAGAAAAATTCTGCCAATGGTTTTTTTGAGTCCACCGAAGCCAGTTGGCTGGACCATCGAGTTGGCACTTATCAACGTCTTCGCACTTCTTCTGCCTATGCGTTCTTGTCGGTGCCCAACCGCTTGCTGCTGGGTATGTGGTGGAAGAACGTACAGTTGCCGATTTACTTGCTGTTAGCGTTGTTTGCTTTTGGCGCCGGGGCCTACGCTTTGTTGGCGCGACGCTTCGCGCTTCGTATGCAGACCATCCAATCTAAGCTCGCGCAGGGCGGCTTGCGCGACTCAGTGCAGCTACCCACCAGCGGCGTGCGCGAAATCGATGAGTTATGCGCGGCATTGGCCGACACTCAGAGCAAACTTAAAGCGGCGGCGAAAAATCGCGAGCATCAGTTGTTGATGGCGGCGGATGCCGGCACTTATACCCTACGCCTGCGCGATGGCGTCTTGCTGCAAGCGGACGATGTTTTCTTGGCCATGCTCGGGCGCAAACGCGAGGAAGTGGTGGGCCGTGCCTGGGCCACCTTATTTGAGCAGGGCGATGGAACCGACGGCACCAATTCTGGGGGCTTTCCGAACCAGGAATTATCATTGCGCGTATTGCGTTTCAAGCACGGCAACGGCCGATCGGTGTGGCTGTCCCTGGCGGAATATATCGATACCTCTGAAGGTGAGCCGCTGCGTCAGGGCTTGGCGATCAATGTCAGCCAGCGCGAGGAACTGTTGTCCAAGGTGCAGTCGCATTCCGACCGTCTGCACGCGCTATGGCGGCTCGCCACCGAGCGCGATTCGCTCGATATGGACAAGGTCAGGCAAATGCTGCGCTTGGGCCTGGATACGCTCGGTCTCGAAATAGCCATAATCGGCGAGCTCGAAACCGGTTTGCTGCACGTCCGCTATCTGGTCGGCAATCCCACGCTGTTCGAGGAGGGCGCTTCCGTCCCGGTGATGGATAGCTTGTGCCACGATGCGTTGCGCGAGAAGCGCAGTCTTTTCATCGACAATGTATCCACGCATCCGGTCTATCGCACTAATCAAATGGCGATGCAGCGGGGTATCCGTGTCTATGCCAGCGTGCCGATTTGGGTCGGCGATAAAATCTACGGCACGCTGGTGTTTTTAAGCCGGTCATTACGCGACCAACCCCTGAGCGATGAAGACAAGGCTTTCGTCGACTTGCTCGCGGCCTGGTTTGGCAAGGCCGTGTTTGAGCAGCGCCAACGGCAAATGCTGGAAACCATGGCAATGACCGATAGCCTGACTGGTTTGCCCAACCGTCGCGCCGCAGATGCCCGACTCACCGTCGAGCTGGCGCGAGCCAAGCGCGCGGAAGAACCGTTCACCATCGTGATCTGCGATTTGGATCGATTCAAGCTCATCAACGATCACTTTGGCCATGATGTGGGCGACGAGGTGTTGCAACATGTCGGCACCATCTTACACACCGCGCTGCGAGAGAGCGATTGGGTTGCGCGCTGGGGGGGCGAAGAATTCATTCTGTTCTTGCACCGCTCCACCGGGCAGGAAGCGTTTAATGCTATGGAGCGTCTGCGCGAGGAAATCAAAGCCCGCCCGCTGGTGACGCCGCATGGAAAATTGGAGTTGACCGCGAGCTTCGGTATCGGCACTTACCGTGACAGCGAAGCCGATATCACACAAGTGTTGGCTGAAGCCGACGGTTGCCTGTACGAGGC
Organism: Burkholderiales bacterium; assembly: GCA_030681095.1. Lineage (GTDB taxonomy): Bacteria > Pseudomonadota > Gammaproteobacteria > Burkholderiales > Thiobacteraceae > RBG-16-58-11. Next base: position 5,779 of record JAUXTZ010000258.1, on the reverse strand, counting down.
AAAACGGCGCGGTCGCGATCGGGTGATGATGAGCGAGGCCGCGACCAAAGGCTTGCTATGGCAGGCCGGCATGCTGCAACGCGCGCTGCAGGAGCAACGCATTGTCGCGGCTTACCAAGTCATGGTCGATCTTAATAGCGGTAAGGTGGTCGCGGATGAAGCGCTGGCACGGCTGATCCAGCCTGACGGAAAGGTATTGCCGGCCGCCGATTTTGTCGAAGCGGCCGAAGGCATCAATTTGATCCATGTGGTGGATGAAATCATCGCGCGCAGCGCGCTTGAGCGTTGTTGCAGCAGGCGAACGCATGATCCATTGGATGAAGTCGTGCATTTCATCAATCTGTCGCCACAATTTTTGGCTCGTCGTGATTTGCTCGATGCGCTGCTCGCTGATGCGAAATCGATGGCAGAGCGCACCGGGATGAAATTCGCCACGCGCCAGCCGGTGGTGTTCGAGATCACCGAGCGCCAATTGCTGGAAGACTTCGGCGCCATGCGCGAGGACTTGAAACATCTGCTGGAGTACGGCTTTCGCCTTGCACTGGACGATTTTGGCAGTGGCTACTCGTCTTTCCTCTATCTGGCCGAGCTGCCGATCAGCTTCATCAAGATCGAAGGCTGGATGGTACGTAATATGCAGTACAACGACCGCATCCTCAGCATGGTGAAAAGCGTGGTCTTGCTCGCTAAAACGCTGGGCATCACCACCATTGCAGAATGCGTGGAAGATGCCCGCACGGCTGAAATCCTGCGCGATATGGGGGTGGATTGGGCGCAAGGCTATCATTTCGGCTATCCAGCGCTGGAAGAAAAGGGAACTTCCCCGCAGTTAGTTGAGTCATAATTTCGCGTTTAACTGTAAAAACAACGGTTTTTTACTATTATTAGTTTTTGCGCCTTGCCTGACCCTAGTGGGAAGGCTGGCATCCAGGGCTGGTCCAAGTGCTGTGGCGGCGACATTGCCATTGGAATATACTGGGTCGGCAATACATTATTTACTCACAAGAAAAGGGAGAAGCCATGAGCGGGAAAGGGCAATTACTACAAGACCCGTTTTTAAATACCCTACGCAAAGAGCACATTCCGGTGTCGATCTATCTCGTCAACGGCATCAAGCTCCAAGGTCAAGTTGAATCTTTCGATCAATACGTAGTGCTGCTAAAAAATACCGTCACTCAGATGGTGTATAAACACGCCATTTCTACTGTGGTTCCTGCACGGCCGGTCAGTATTTCCGTCGATACGCCTGATGATTGATCGCCCGCAAGGCGGGGATCAATCAAGCAGCGACAAAGCGGTACTGGTTGCCCTCGATTTCGGCGAACCCGATACCGAGGAAAGCCTGGAAGAATTACGCCGTTTGACCGAAAGCGCCGGCGTATCGGTGCAGGCGGTGGTGCAAGGCAAGCGTTCGCGGCCGGATGCGGCTTTGTTTGCCGGTAGCGGCAAAGTGGACGAAGTCGGCCAGGCCCTGCGCGATACCGATTCTGGCGTGGCCATTTTCAATCACGATTTATCGCCCGCGCAGCAGCGTAATCTGGAACAGCGTCTGCAAAGTCGAGTTGTGGATCGTACCAGTCTCATCCTCGACATCTTTGCCCAGCGCGCGCAATCGCATGAAGGCAAGGTGCAAGTGGAGTTGGCGCAGTTGGAGCGTCTCTCGACCCGCTTAGTCCGCGGCTGGACCCACTTGGAGCGGCAAAAGGGCGGCGTCGGCTTGCGCGGCCCGGGTGAAACGCAGCTGGAAACCGACCGACGCCTAATCGGCAAACGCGTCAAATCACTCAAGGAAAAATTAATCAAACTGACGCGGCAACGCCATACACAGCGTCGCGCACGCACGAAAAATGCCGTTTTCTCGGTTTCGCTGGTGGGTTATACCAACGCCGGAAAATCGACCCTCTTCAACCGCCTGACCCATGCCGGGGCATATGTGGCGGATCAACTGTTCGCGACCTTGGATACCACTTCACGCCGGGTGTTTTTACCGGAGGTGGGGCAGTTGGTGCTGTCCGATACGGTGGGTTTCATCAAGCATTTACCGCATGGCTTGGTGGTCTCGTTTCGCGCCACGCTGGAAGAAGCCGTGCAGGCGGATTTGCTGCTGCACGTGGTGGATGCGGCAAGCGCGGCCCGCGACAGCCAGATCGAGCAGGTCAATAGCGTGTTGGCCGAGATCGGCGCGGCGCATTTGCCGCAAATATTGGTGATGAATAAGATTGATGCGGCGGGCCTGTCACCACGCGTGGAGCGCGACGAATATGGTAAAATCTCGCGGGTTTGGATCAGTGCGGCAAGCGGCGACGGCCTGGATCTAGTGCGCCAAGCCTTAATCGAGTTTGCCAAAGAAACACTAGAATCAACCACTCAGCCTGAAGCACTCACGGCTTAAATTTCACGGGAATCAATATGGCTTGGAACGACCCGAATTGGGGCAAGAAAAATAATAGTGGTGGCCCACCTGATCTGGATGAGTTGTGGCGCCGCTTTAACGAGCGCGTGTCGGGCCTATTCGGTGGCAAGCGCCGTGGCCCAAACCTGCCATCGGGCGGCAATACCCCCGTTAACCGCGCAAACGGTGCATTGTTGCTGATCGGCATCATTCTGGTCATCTGGATTGGTAGCGGCTTTTATATTGTCAATCCGCGCGAGAGTGGCGTGGTACTGCGTTTCGGCAAGGCGTCGGAAATCACCCTCCCAGGGCCGCGCTGGCATTTGCCTTATCCAGTCGAGAGCGTGGAAATTGTCGATACCGCGCAAGTGCGCGTGACCGAGGTCGGTTACCGGCAAAATGACAAAACCAAGCAGCAGCACGAAGCGGCCATGCTGACCAAGGACAAGAACATCATTAATGTGCAATTCGCCGTTCAATACTCGGTGACCGACCCCAAGAACTTCCTGTTCAAAAACCGTGTGGGTGAAGATGCGGTCTATGTGCGCCAAGTCGCGGAAAGCGCGATGCGCGAAGTGGTCGGCAAAACCATCGTGGATGATGTGTTGAGCAAAAGCACCGAAGTGGCGAATCAAGCCGGTAAACTGATGCAGGGGATGTTTGACCTGTATGAAGTCGGCGTGACGGTCGCCAATGTCACCATCAATCAAGTGCAACCGCCGGAACAAGTGCAAGACGCCTTCAACGATGCGATCAAGGCCGACCAAGACCGCGAGCGCCAGAAAAACGAAGGCGAAGCCTATTTGAAAGATATCGTGCCCAAAGCTGAAGGCGCCAAACAGCGTCTGCTGCAAGAGGCGGAAGGCTACAAGCAAAGCCTGATCGCGCGCGCCGAAGGTGATGCCTCACGCTTCAAATCGCTGGTCGGAGAATATAACAAAGCGCCCGGGGTCACCCGCGACCGCTTGTATATCGACGCCATGCAGCAGATCTATTCCAGCACCACCAAGGTGTTGGTCGACCAAAAGGGCGGCAACAATTTGTTGTATTTGCCTTTAGATAAATTGATGCAGCGTGTGACAGAAGGTCAGGTCGCCGCGCCGGCAAAAGCAACAGGCGAAACACCTCGACCGAGTGAGCCAGAATCTGGCCGCGATGCCTTACGCAACCGGGAGGGTCGATAATGAAACGAAATTTAGCCACGCTCATGATGGTTGCCCTCGCTGCCTTGGTGTTGATGAGCTTCATGTTCTACACCGTGGATCAGCGCCAGCAGGCGATCGTACTGCAATTGGGCGAGATCACCTCGATCAAGGAAAAACCCGGTCTTTACCTCAAAGTGCCGATGTTGCAGAACGTGGTGTATATCGATACCCGCGTGCGCACCTTGGATACGCCTGATTCCGATCTCATTATCACCAAAGAGAAGATCAATATGCAGGTCGACTCATTCGTGAAATGGCAAGTGATCGACGCCAAGAAATATTACGAACGGGTGAGCGGCGACGAGCGGCGCGCAGAACAGCGCATCATGAACGTGGTGCGCGACGGTCTGCGCGCCGAGTTCAACTCGCGTTCTGTCGATGATGTGGTGTCCGGCCAACGTGATCAAGTCATGCTCAACCTGCGCAACAACGCGGATAAGGACGCGCGCTCAATCGGCATCAAAGTAGTGGATGTGCGCTTGAAACGTGTGGATTATTCCGAGGACAACGAAAGCTCGGTGTATCAGCGCATGCGTTCCGAGCGTACTCGGGTAGCCAACGAGCGGCGTTCCACGGGTGCGGCGGATAAGGAAAAGATTCAAGCCGATGCCGAGCGTCAGCGCGATATTACGATTGCTGGCGCCTATCGAGATGCGCAGCGCATCAAAGGCGAGGGCGATGCGAAGGCGGCGGCGATCTATTCCGCAGCCTATTCACCCAACCCCGAGTTCTATGCCTTTTACCGCAGTCTGGAAGCATATAAAGAAAGCTTCAAAGGCAAGGAAGATCTTCTGGTGGTCGATCAAAATTCCGACTTCTTCAAGTACTTCAAACGCGCCGGTAAGGGCGGCAAGTAGGCGTTCATGAATAGCCTGTTGGCAGCCTTGGGGCTGGTGCTGGTCTTGGAAGGCGTTTTGCCTTTTCTTGCCCCCAGCCTATGGCGTGACACCTTTCGCAAGCTGCTGGAATTGACTGACGGCCAATTGCGTTTCATGGGCTTGATCTCGATGCTGATGGGCCTGGGCATCGTATTCGTTACACGTTAATCATGCATACTTGGCTGCTCCCCGAATATCTCGAAGACATCCTGCCGCCCGACGCGCAGCGTATTGAGCATGCGCGCCGCACGGCTTTGGATCTGTTCGCCGCACACGGCTACGAGTTGATCATCCCGCCCCTGTTGGAATATCTGGAATCGCTGTTGACCGGCACCGGGCGCGACATGGAACTGGATATTTTCAAGCTGGTGGATCAGTTAAGCGGGCGCTTGATGGGCGTGCGCGCCGACATCACGCCGCAAGCGGCGCGCATCGACGCACACCTGCTCAATCGCCAGGGCATGACGCGTTTATGCTACGCCGGCAGCGTGCTTCACACCCAACCCGGCAATTCGCATTTCAGCCGCGAGCCGCTGCAAGTGGGGGCGGAGCTATTCGGTCACGCCGGCTTGGAAGCCGATCTGGAAGTGCAGCAATTACTACTGAAAACACTCAAGGCGCTGGGACTGACAGCGGTGCATTTGGATCTAGGCCATGTCGGTATTTTTCGCGCGCTGTTGCAAGCCGCACACGCCGACACCGAACTGGAAGCCGAACTGTTTCGGGCCTTGCAAGCCAAGGATGTGCCGACCATCGATGAGTTGACGCGCAATCTGGATGCCGGCTTGCGCGCTGCTTTGCTTGCGCTGCCCACGCTGTATGGGCAACGTGAGGCGCTGACCCGCGCTGCGCAAGTGTTGCCCAAGCTGCCCGAGATCGGGCGTGCCTTGGATGAATTGCAAACCTTGGCGGACGATTTAGCGGCGAGTGGCGCTGAGCTGTATTTCGATTTGGCTGAGTTGCGCGGCTATCACTATCACAGCGGCGTGGTGTTTGCGGCCTATGTCAAAGGCTCTGCCTACGCGGTGGCGCAAGGCGGACGCTACGACAATGTAGGCAAAGTGTTTGGCCGTGCGCGCAGCGCGACCGGCTTTTCCATGGATTTGCGCACGATTGCGGTTCACCTGCAGCAGACGGGCGGCAAGCGCGGCATCCTCGCGCCCTATGGCGGCGATGCGACACTCGTCGCCAAGATTGAATCACTCCGCGCCGCTGGCGAGATCGTGGTAGTGGAGCTGCCGGGGCAAGAGGCCTACCGCAGTGAAGCAAATTGTGATCGGATGTTGGTCAAAACCAACACCGGT
>JAUXTZ010000251.1 GCA_030681095.1 Burkholderiales bacterium | reverse complement strand
GAACTCGGCGAGTTGGGTTTCGCTCAGTTGCATGACCAGACCTCGAAAGCCCGCATACCAAATCACGCGCCACCAAGCTTCGGCATCGTTGAGGGGGTAGCCGATGTCGTGCCGCTGAATTTGCACATCGCTTAAGCCGGCGCTGGTGTAGAGGGCATGGAATTTTTCTTCGGTACTGATGCTCTTCCAGGTGAATGCGGGGGGCTCGACGCCGTAGCGCTGGATGCGTGCCAGGAAAAGATCTACGTTGGGCTCAAACGAGCCTTGGTAAAACGAGCAGGCGACCACTTGCCCGCCGGGTTTTACTTTGCTGGCGATGTGTTGCAGCAGGCTTTGCATGTCAGGCAAAAAGAACAGGCCAAACGAGCAATTTGCCGCGTCGAAGTGGGCGTTGTCGAAGCCGATGTTTTGCATGTCCATGGGATGCAGCTCGATGTTGTCGAACGCTTGGCTTTGCGCTCTGACGCGCGCTTGGGCGAGCATGCCTTCGGATAGGTCGATGCCGGTGACTTTACCGCGCGGCAGGTGCGGCGCAAGGGCAGTGGCGGCGATGCCGGTGCCGGAGGCCACATCGAGCACGTGTTCATGGCCTTTCAGCTTAAAGATGCGGGGCAGGTGCGCGGCGGCGTGGTGAAAAAATTCCATGCCCGTCGTGCCATAGCCCTCGGCCACGGTGTCGAAGGTTTTTTTGAGTTGGGCTTTGCGTTGTTGCTCGTCCATGGTTGCCTTTCCGGGTTGTGGTTAGTTCGCCCGCTACACCCTGTATTTTTATTGAACTGCGGAGCGGCAGGGTGGACTAATATTTTAGTTGTTTATGCCGTAAATTATCTTATGGTGAAGTAAATGCCCGTCACCCGAGTTGGGATTTAAACAAGCTAAACTGGCTAAAATGCGCTTTCCAGTCGATCCACCACCCGCTATTGGCTTTGCTGAAGACCTGTATGAAATACGGGAAGCAGCCGGTATTCGGCCGTTGCAGCCGGTAGGTCCGCGCTCTCAACCCCCGCTCATCGTACGGCCGCGGCGCCAGCCTATTCCGCCGACGCAGCAACGCCAAGCCGGCGAAGATAGCCGCACCCAAGAAGATCGCCGTCAAAAAGACCGTCGCCAGTACACCCAAAATGTGATGGTCGACACCCGTTTGGGCCGCGATCGGCGGCACGAGCGTCGCCGCCCCGACGACCCGCCCCCACCCAGCATTGACGAAAAGGCCTAGTCAGCCACACAGCCTTAACCATATATCTGCTGCATTGTCCCCCCTTGTTCGCTGATCCGCTCACGTAGTTTTTGCGGAGCGAGCACTTCTACTTCCGGCCCATGGCGCAGGATATCCATCACCAACTCGCGGTCGTCTGAATACGGTATCTCCAGCTGATAGCTGCCGTCGGCTTCAAATTTGCTTTTTTGTTTGGGGTGCCATTGCTCTTGCGCCACCCAGCGCGCCCGCTCGGAGGTGAATTTGAGCTTGGCCCATTGCACCTTATTGCCGGAAAAAATGCCGTAGCCGCTACCGAGCACATCGTCGAGGGTTTTTTCGGAGACGGCTTTGGCCGGGGTTTCCAGCAGATCGGCTTTAATGATGGAATCAACGGCAAAGCTGCGCAGCTCGCGCCGCAGGTGGCACCAGGCATCCAGGTACCAATTTTCACGGTAGTGCACCAGGCGCTGGGGTGAGATTTCGCGTTCGGTGATTTCGTCTTTGCCGCGCGCGCGGTAGGTGATGAGCAGCCGCTTGCGTTGCAACAGCGCCGAGCCGACTTTTTCAAAATGGTGCAGCTGCATGCGGCGCGCGCCCGCACCGATGATGCGCACGCGCTTGCGGATTTCTTCCCCGGTGTTATCAGCGCTGCCGAGCAGGCCATTTAGCCTCGCCATCAGGGGCTGGATGTGCGGGCCGAGTAAGCCGCTTTGATCGAGCGTGGCCAGCAGGTGCTGCATGGTGAGCAGCGCGTGGATCTCGGACGCGTTGAACCACAAGCCGGGCAGCTCAAATTGGCTGCCGGCGGGCGCGCTGTCTTTTTCATAGCGATAGCCGCCCGCATCGCGGTCCCAGATGATGGGCGCGTTGAGTCGGTCGCGCAGATATTGAATATCGCGCTTGAGCGTGGCGGGCGAAACTTCCAGCGACTCGCGCAGGGTGTCGAAACTAACCACCTTGCGATCAGAGATGAGCTGGTCGATTTTGTAGAAACGTTCGGTGCGATCCATAACTCCCCTTTTTTATGTCCGTAAGCCTATCAAAAATGCTGGCTCACGCCATGAGCTAGTATCCCCCGTATTGTGGCATCTCATCAACCAGGAGGTGAACCATGAAACTCGGCAAAATCACTACATACGCTATGGCCCGCATGAAACAGCGCGGAATTTCGCTCGCCACACTGCGCTATCTGCTCGCCCATGGGCGGGTCGAGCGCAAATGCGATGGCGCACGTTTGGTCTATTTAGAGCACACGCCGCCCTCCCCCTCTCGTACCGGCGCACCCAGCCGCACGTTGTATGCGCTGGTCGATCGCGAGGGCGAGGTCATTACGGTGGAGCGGCGGGTTCGGCGCGATTTCAATCACGGCGCTTTGCACTAATGATCGCCATGCCGATGTTGACCAACCGCTGCCAACTCATGCAACCGCCTAGCACCTATGCCTGGGAGTGGGATTTTTACGATGCGCTGGCCGCCTTTTTACGTATCGCCGATTACGCACAGCGGCACCGGGCATGCGCGCTCGCTCCCTGGCTGCCGCGCGCACAGGGGTATTTAAACGTGGCTTTTAAGCACATGCCGGGCTTAGGCGAATATGACTTTTGTGAGGCGGCCACCACGCGCGAGTTGGCGCTGCAGTTGCGCTCTGCGCATTTGCTGCGCAAATCAGCGGTGCTGAGCGGCATGTGGCTCAAAACGCAGTTGGTGGTGGAATGCGGCAAGCTGTTCGAGCATGCTGGCTTTGCTAAGCTGCGCGAACAATTGCCGGGGGAGACGAAGATTATTGCGCTGGTTGCGCAGTCGCGGGGGGCGACACACTGAGCCGCTTAAGGCAATTTACCCGCCAGTAAACTAGAGAGTGGCTGTGGCGACTTGATAAAGTCACCTTGCACATAATCGACCCCGATAGCTTTGAGGTGCTCGAGTATCTGTTCCGATTCGACGAATTCGGCGATGGTTTTCAGGCCCATCACGTGACCGATGTGGTTGATGGATTCAACCATGGCGCGGTCCATGGGATCGGTTTCCATGTCCTTGACGAAGGCGCCGTCGATTTTAAGATAATCCACTGGCAGATTCTTCAGGTAGGTGAAAGAGGATAAGCCGCTGCCGAAGTCGTCGAGCGAAAATTTACAGCCTTTCGCTTTCAGCACGCGAATGAATTCGATCGCTTCGGTCAGGTTGGTAATAGCGGCCGTTTCGGTAATCTCAAAGCAGATCGATGGATAGGGCACGTGGTTGATGCTGAACTGGCGCTCGACGAAATCGAGAAAATGCTCATCGCACAAGGTGTGGCCGGATAAATTCACGGTGCAAATTGATTTACCGCCGCCCGTCACAAAGGGAAACATTTGATGGAAGGTGGAAAACGCGGCGCTGATCACCCAGCGGTCAATCGAGGTCATGAGGTTGTAGCGCTCAGCGGCAGGGATGAAGGCCATCGGCAAGATCATTTGCCCATCATCGTCGAGCATGCGCAGCAGCATTTCGTAGTGCACATCCGCATCCGGGCTGGGGAATAAGGGCACGATCGGCTGCACAAACAGGCGCAGCCGGTTTTCTTCCATGGCGCGGGTAATGCGGCCCACCCACTGCATCTCACCGCGCCGACGTACTAACTCGATATCTTCTTCCTCATACACATGCACGCGGTTGCGGCCGCGATCTTTTGCGGCGTAGCAAGCGGCGTCGGCTGAGCTAAACAGCGCGGATAAGCTCTCGCTCTCGTCGGTAATCGCCACCAGCCCGATACTGACGCCAATCACGAAGGGCTTGTCGTGCCACACAAAGCGGAACTCTTTCACCATCTGCCGCAGCACTTCGGCGATGGGTTGCGCCTGTTCCAGGCTGCAATTTTCCAGCAGCACGCCGAATTCATCGCCGCCCAGGCGCGCCAGCGTATCGCGGTCGCGCAGCTTGGCTTGCAGCAGCACCGCGAGCTGGCGCAGCAACTCATCGCCCGCCACATGCCCGCTGGTATCGTTCACCACTTTGAATTGATCCAGATCGAGATAGCACAGCGTATGTGTCTGATGCTGCTCGCGCGCGCCAGTCAACGCACGCTCTACGCGCACCTCGAATTCGCGTCGGTTGGGCAAGCCGGTCAGCGTGTCATGCGCGGCTTGATAGGATAGGCGCGAGGTCGCCTCGGCGATTTTTTCCTGTAAATTATCGCGTGACAACTTCAGGGTCGTGGCCATGTTGTTGATGCCCTGCTCCAATACTTGCAACTCGCCCGCGGAGTCTTCCGCCACCCGCACATCGAGATTGCCCGCGCCGATCTCCCGCACCGCGACGGAGAGGCGCTGTATCGGGCGCGTCACTTCTCGGCTCATGCGAAACGCGAATAGCCCACTCCCCGCCAAGCCGAGCAGCATAATCACTAGACCATTGCGGATGAGCTCGTTTTTGCGCTGTACGGTGCCGGCGCGGCTCATTTCCACGTACACACGGCCGACGCTGCGTACCCGTGGCGCTTCGCTAGCGCTAGCGTTGGCGATTGCGCCGAGCAGGCTACCGGCTACATCTTCTAGTTCGATTTGACTCAATC
>JAUXTZ010000245.1 GCA_030681095.1 Burkholderiales bacterium | reverse complement strand
AGTCCGCGCTGTGGCTGACAGGGGATGCGGGTTGGCTGTAAACTAGCCTCGTTTTACGACCCTGCGGGCGTAGTTCAATGGCAGAACGAGAGCTTCCCAAGCTTTAGATGTGGGTTCGATCCCCATCGCCCGCTCCACGCTTTTCCTCCGAGGGTGTCATGCCAAAATCTCTCCCCCCCTATTTCAAGCACGCATTGTTCGGCGTGGCCGGGCTGATTGCCTTGTTCGCGCTGTTGCTGGCGGTGGTGGCGTTTACGGTCGATCCAAATGCTTTCAAGCCGCAAATCGTCAAGCTGGTTCAGGAGAAAAAACAGCGCACGCTCACCATTGATGGCGACATCAAACTCAAGCTGTTCCCTAAGCTGGGCGTGGATCTCGGCAAATCGTGGCTTTCTGAGCATAAAAGTACACAGGAATTCGCAGCGCTGGAGAGCGTGAAGCTGTTCGTGGCCTGGCTGCCGCTGTTAAAAAATGAACTGGTGGTAGACAAGATTAACGTAGAGGGCGTGCGCGCCAACCTCATACGCTATGCCGACGGCAGCACCAATATCGACGACTTATTGAGCAAAGAAGAATCGAAACAAGTCATATTCGATGTTGAAGGCATGAAAATTAAACATGGTACGTTCGGCTTCGACGACCGCAGGGCGAAGCGCAAGCTGGGCATCGCCGAATTCGAAATGGAAAGCGGACGCTTGAAGGACAACACGCACACCGATATCGAACTCGATTTCAAAGTGACGGGGGATAACCCAAACATCGCGGCGCATGTGAAAGTGAAAAGCGGCCTCTTGTTCGCGTTGGAAGAAAAACATTACACACTGGATGATTTGAATTTGAAACTGAGTGGCGAGGCAGCAGGCATTAAGAACCTAGAGCTCAGCGCCAAAGGCGACATCGATGCCCAACTCAAAGCCCAAGCCTTTTCACTCAAAGACGTGAAGCTCGACCTCAAAGGCAATCGTGCGTCGGACAAACTTGATATTGCGCTGAATGTGCCCAAGCTGATCTTGACCGAGTCCAAGGCGGAAGCATCGAAGCTGACACTGGCGGTAAAAATCGAGCAGGCAAACGGCAAGCTGGCGGTAACGCTGACGCTGCCCGATCTGACCGGCAACGCCAAGCAATTCAACGTGAGCCAGTTGAGCTTGGATATCGACGGCAAGCAAGGCGACAACAGCATCAAGGGCAAGCTCACCAGTCCTCTTGCCGGCAGCCTCGATGCGCAAACATTTGCTCTGGCGAAGCTAGCCGCCAACCTGGATGTCGCCAATCCCAAGCTGCCCAAAGGCGGCATGAAGTTTGTGCTAAGCGGTGATGCGCGCGGCGATATGGTTAAACAGCAAGCGGCCGCGAACTTGAATAGCAAACTCGACGACAGCACCATCCAAGCCAAGCTCGGCATAAACCAGTTTAGCAATCCGCATTTCAACTTCGATATTAATATCGACCAACTGGATTTGGATCGCTACCTGGCGCCTAAGGGGAAGGAAGCAAAATCCCAACCGGAAAGCCCAATTGATTTATCGAGTTTGAAATCACTCAAAGCCAGCGGCAGCGTCAAAATCGGCCAGCTCAAAGTGGCGAATATAAAATCCAGCAATGTCCGGCTCGATCTCAAGGCGGGTGCTGGGCGAGTAGAAGTAAATCCCTTGTCGGCGAATCTATATCAAGGCGCCATGAAAGGCGCGTTGTCCGCCACCACCACCGTGAGTCCTAAAATTGCCGTGCAACAAAACTTGACCGGCATCAGCATTGGCCCGCTGCTCAAAGATTTTGCGGACAAGGATTTACTCGACGGGCGTGGCAACGTTTCGCTTAACGTGACCACGCAAGGCGCGACCAGCAGCGCCATGAAAAAAGCGCTCAATGGCAGCGCCGCAGTGAATTTGCAGGATGGTGCGATCAAGGGCATCAATATCGCATCCACCTTGCGTAACGCGCAGGCTAAGTTGGGTATGCAAAGCGACAGCCAAACCCAAGGCGCCTCTGCGACCGAGAAAACCGATTTCAGCGAACTCAAGGCCAGCTTTGCGATTAGCAATGGCGTGGCGCACAACGACGATCTCTCTGCAAAATCACCCTTGCTGCGGCTCGCCGGCAACGGCGATATCAATATCGGCGCCGGTTCCATGGACTATGTGGCGAAAGCCACCGTGGTCGGCTCGCTCGAAGGTCAGGGCGGCAAGGAAAGCGCGCAATTGAAAGGCGTCACCGTGCCGGTGCGCATCACCGGCCCATTCGACGCGCTCAAATACAAAGTGGATGTGGGGGCGCTGGCCACCGAAACGGCCAAGGCTAAGCTTGAAGAGAAAAAAACCGAAGTGAAAGAAAAAGCCAAAGAAAAATTACAGGAAAAACTCAAAGGGCTGTTCGGACGCTAAGGTTATTCAAATTCCCATTTTTTCAAAGCGTTTGATCGCATGGCAGCGCCAACATGGCCGCCATGACCTGCCGTGGCAGAACACGCGCGATCCCTATCGCATCTGGGTATCCGAAATCATGTTGCAACAGACGCAGGTTGCGACGGTCATTCCTTATTATCAGCGCTTCATGGCGCACTTTCCCAGTATTGCCAGTCTCGCGGCGGCGGATGAAGAGGCCGTGCTCACGCATTGGAGCGGCTTAGGCTATTACGCGCGTGCGCGTAATTTGCATGCGGCAGCGCGGCAGATTGTTGCGCGGCATCAGGGGGTTTTTCCCGACACCGTTGAGGCCATCGCCGCCTTGCCTGGCATCGGGCCTTCCACCGCGGCGGCGATTGCGGCTTTTGCGTTTGGCGTGCGCGGTGCGATTCTCGACGGCAATGTGAAACGCGTGCTCACACGCTGCTTTGGCATCGAAGGCTTTCCCGGCGACAAGGCGGTGGAGGCAAAGCTGTGGGCGCTGGCCGCATCGCTGTTGCCGGACGCTGACATCGAACGCTATACCCAAGGCCTGATGGATCTGGGCGCGACGCTATGCACGCGTGCCCAGCCACGCTGCGACGACTGCCCGTTAAATGAGCAATGTGTCGCGCGGCGCGACAATCGCATCGCACAACTGCCGACACCGAAGCTGAAGAAAACCATTCCCGAACGCGAAACGGTGATGTTGATCTTGCGTCGCGGCGATGAGGTGCTGTTGGAAAAACGTCCCGCCCAAGGCATCTGGGGCAGCTTGTGGAGCTTTCCCGAAGTCGCGCCCGAGGTGGTGTTGAATAGCTATCTGCAATCACGCTTTGGAATCCAGGCAGAGCGCGTCGCGCAACTGCCGCCATTGGTGCATACCTTCACGCATTTCCGGCTCACGATTCGGTCGCTCGTGGTGTGGGTAAGCAAACCCGACGCAGCGCATCCCGGCACGATGTGGTTGGATCGCATTGATGCGCATGGCGCAGCGCTGCCCACGCCGGTGAGACGACTGCTCGATCTGCTAGACTGAATTAAACTGTTTTTGCTGCACGTCTTTGCTCAACACAGATATATATTCCTATGGCGGCTAATCTCACCCCTTGGCACACCCTGAGCTCCGAGTCGGTCGCGGCGCGGCTGAATGTCGACCCGGCACAAGGCCTCGCGCCAGATGAAGTCGCGCAAAGTTTGGCGCAATATGGGCCGAACGAGATCATCGAACAGCGCCGGCGCAGCCCGCTGGCCATGCTGGTGTCGCAGTTCACGGACTTTATGATCCTGGTGTTGATCGCGGCGGCGATTGTCGCTGGCATCGTGGGCGAGCCGCAGGACAGCATCGCCATCGTCGTCATCCTGGTGCTGAATGCCATGATCGGCTTTATCCAAGAGTATCGCGCCGAGCGTGCCGTGGCGGCGTTGCAGCGCCTCGCCGCGGCTACGGCGCGGGTGCGCCGCGACGGGCAATGGGAAAGCATCCCCGGCGCGCAACTGGTGCCGGGTGATGTGGTGTGGCTGGAAGCGGGCAATGTCGTGCCGGCCGATTTGCGCCTGATCGAGGTGGCGCAGTTGAAAGTAGAGGAGGCGGCGCTCACCGGTGAATCGCATCCGGTCGAGAAAATCCCGGGTGTTTTGGTTGAAGCCGGTCTGCCCTTGGGCGACCGTCGCAACATGGCATACAAGGGAACCATCGTCAGCTATGGGCGGGCCGAGGGCATCGTGGTCGCCAGCGGCATGCAAACCGAGTTGGGGCGGATCGCTGCGCTGCTGCATGCGACGGGCGACGCAAAAACGCCGCTGCAAAAACGCTTGGCTGCTTTCGGCCAGCGCCTGGCGCTGGCCGTGCTCGCGCTGTGCGCGATTATCTTCACGGTAGGGGTGCTGCGCGGCGAGCCGGTGGTGCTGATGTTTCTCACCGCCGTGAGTTTAGCTGTAGCGGCGATACCCGAAGCCTTGCCTGCAGTGGTGACCGTGTCACTTGCCCTCGGCGCACACAAGATGGTGCAGCGCCATGCCTTGATCCGGCGCTTGCCGGCGGTAGAGACCTTGGGTTCGGTGACATTTATTTGCGCCGACAAAACCGGCACGTTGACCGAAAACCGCATGCGCGTTGAGCGCTATTGGGTGGACGGGCACATAGCCGAAAAAATTCCCGTAGCATTGACGGAAGTCTGGATTGCATTAGCGCGCGCCATGGCGCTCAGCAACGATGCGGCGCGCCATGGCTCGGGCAAGAAGATCCTCGGCGACCCGACCGAGGTAGCGCTGTATCAAGCGGCGCGCAGCGCGGGCTTCGATAAAGACAACTTGGCGGCCAGCTATCCGCGCGTGGCGGAAATTCCCTTCGACTCCGAGCGCAAGCGCATGGCAACACTGCACCGAACAACCTCCCTCCCCTT
>JAUXTZ010000113.1 GCA_030681095.1 Burkholderiales bacterium | reverse complement strand
TGCGGCGCGTGATGCAGCAGTGCATTGAGCAGCGTGCCCGTCCAATTGCCGCTGCCTGGGTGCACCACCAGCCCCGCCGGTTTGTTGATGACCAGCAGCGTATCGTCCTCAAACACAATCTCGAGGTCGATGGCTTCCGCTAGGGCGGAAGTATCCGAGGGATGCGCGATCGGCTGAACCCGTACCTGCTCCCCACCCCACACCTTGATCTTAGGCGTCGTGATTTGACCATCCAGCGTGATTGCGCCGTCCATGATCCAGGTTTGCAGACGGTTACGCGAGTAGCGCGGCAGCAATTCGGCCAGTGCCTGGTCTAACCGTAGGCTAGATAGACGCGCGGGAATAACCATTTCCAGCGGCTGCGATAGCCCCGTGGTTTCTGTATAATCTTCAGGATTGATAAGGGGTTTTGACATGTTGCGCAATAGTTTAGCGGTATTCATGGTGCTATGGCTTGCCGGCTGTAGTTTGCTGCCTGAAGTGCAAGACGAAACCAAGGGCTACTCGGCGCAAAGGCTATATACATCGGCGAAGGAAGCCATGGCCGATGGCAACTACGAAAAAGCGATCAAGTATTACGAATCCCTGGAGGCGCGCTACCCCTATGGCCGCTTTGCGCAGCAGGCGCAACTTGAAGTGGCCTATGCCTACTTCAAGGACCGCGAACCGGCTTCGGCGATTGCCGCCTGCGAGCGTTTCATCAAACTGCATCCCAATCATCCCAATGTCGATTACGCGTATTACCTGAAGGGGCTGGTTAATTTCAACGAAGACTTGGGCTTTACGGGTTATGTCGTGACGCAAGATTTGAGCGATCGCGATCCGAAGGCCGCACGTGAAGCGTTTGAGTCCTTCAAGGATCTCGCGACCAAATACCCAGAAAGCAAGTACACACCGGATGCGATCAAGCGCATGAATTATCTGGTCAACGCGCTGAGCTCACATGAATCCTATGTGGCGCAGTATTACTACCGGCGCGGCGCACATGTGGCGGCGGTGAACCGTGCGCAAAACCTGCTGAAAACCTATCCTAATACCCCTGCCACGGAAGAAGCGCTGGCGGTATTAGTGCGTAGCTATGCTGCGATGGGCTTGACTGATCTGTCTATGGATTCACAACGCGTCCTGGAAAAAACCTTCCCCAATAGCAAGTACCTGAAAGGCGCGCCGGTCGGGTTGGCTAAGGCATGGTGGCAATTCTGGTAGTGCAATGAAAATCGGCCCAAAGCGGGCCGATTTTTGATTTTCTAGCCGTTAAATAGCGGCTTCGTTGGTTTCACCGGTGCGGATCCGCACCACCTGCTCCACGCTCGTCACGAAAATCTTGCCATCACCGATCTTGCCGGTGCGCGCCGCTTTCACGATCGCCTCCAAAACTGCGTCGAGCTTATCGGCACCAACCACCACTTCGATTTTGACCTTGGGCAGAAAATCCACCACATACTCAGCACCCCGATACAGCTCGGTATGGCCTTTTTGCCGCCCAAAGCCTTTCACCTCAGTCACAGTTAGCCCGGTCACGCCCACTTCGGCGAGCGCCTCGCGTACTTCATCCAGCTTGAACGGCTTGATGATGGCCTCAATTTTTTTCATTTCCCCACTCCTTTCCGTTCAAAACTTCGGTTGATACTTGGATGTTATCGGATAGCGCCGGTCTTTGCCAAATCCGCGATGCGTGACGCGCGCGCCTACCGGCGCCTGGCGCCGCTTGTACTCATTGCGGTCGATCAAGGTCACCACCCGCCGCACGTCATGTTCACTATAACCCAGCGCCATGATCTCGCGTGGGCATAGGTCATGTTCAACATAGGCTTCCATGATGGCGTCCAAAATATCATACGGCGGCAACGAATCCTGGTCGGTCTGGTTGGCGCGCAACTCCGCCGATGGCGCGCGCGTAATCACTCGCTCCGGAATCACCCGGCCTAGACTGTTGCGGTAGTTAGATAATCGATACACCCAGGTTTTCGGAATATCTTTCAACACGCCGAAGCCGCCCGCCATATCGCCATAGAGCGTGGCATAGCCGACCGCCATTTCGCTTTTGTTGCCCGTGGTCAATACCAGCGTGCCGTATTTATTCGACAGCGCCATGAGCAAGGTGCCGCGAATCCGCGCCTGAATATTTTCTTCTGTGGTGTCGAAGGGCAGCGCGTCGAACTCATCCGCCAGACTGTTCAGGAAAGCATCGTACATCGGCTTGATGGTGATTTCGGTGTAGCGCACATCGAGGCAGCGCGCCATTTCGCGCGCATCTTCCAGGCTGATGTTGGCGGTGAATTCGGACGGCATCATCACTGCATGCACCCGCTCGTGACCCAAGGCATCAACCGCGATCGCCAAGGTCAGCGCCGAGTCGATGCCGCCGGACAAACCCAGCTCGATGCCCTTGAATCCATTTTTGTTTACATAATCCTTGACGCCCAAAGTCAGCGCACCATACACCGCCGCTTCCAGCGCCGGCTCGGGCACGATTTCACCCTGCGAAAAAGTTTGCTCCGACAACTCGACGAAACCCAGCGCCTCTTCGAATGCAGTCAATTGGCACGCCAACTTGCCGTCACGGTTCATGACAAAGGTCATCCCGTCGAACACCAACTCGTCCTGGCCGCCGACCAGATTGGTATAAATCGCCGGCATACCGGTCTCGTGAATCCGCTCCCGAATCGCCTCATGGCGCGTAGCCTGCTTATTCATGTGATAGGGCGAGGCATTGAGCGCGAGCAACACTTGGGCGCCGGCTTCCTTCGC
>JAUXTZ010000240.1 GCA_030681095.1 Burkholderiales bacterium | reverse complement strand
AACGATTCAAATTCGGCATGCGCTATTCAAGATACACAAAGGCAATAGCCCATTCGACCTATGCCTAGAACAAATTCCGTCACGCACGATTCATAAACAAAAAATCGATTTGTCACTTTGCATCCGTAGTCTTGCCCCTTTTCCGGTATCACGACAGGGGAGACGCGGTGCAATTGGATAGCGCATTGCTTCTCGGCATAAAAACATACACCGCATGCACGGCGTGCCACAAGTACAGCGTGTGAGGCGGGAATTGAATACCCATCTAAGTGAAATCGAGCAGACCTACTCCATGATGAACTCCGACGAGTTCGACCAAATGCTGCCCGCCGAGGTGACGCTTTCCCATGAGGAGCGGCAGTTTCTCGTGGATATCATCGATGCCTCCATGCGTGTGTTCAAGCGACACCATTTCTTTTCTTGGACCCAGGGCGTGTTGCAGAGCCTGGTGCCGCACGAGATTCTGGTTTGTGGCATCAGCTCGGGGTACGAGCAGAGCATGCGCATGTACCGCTTCTCCAGCAGCCGATATTTCAATGACGATCATTTCGCGGCGGTGTGCGAGCCGGAGGCCGGCTTACTGCGCCAGATGATGGGGCGCTGGGAAGTGACCAGCCATCCCTGTCTGATCGGCGGAACCAGCCAAGACATCAAATGCGATCATGCCTGGCTTGAACTGTTGCAGCGCCATGAGCTACGCAACGCCGCCGCGCATGGCATGCGCGGCGCCGATGGCACGATCAAGAGCTACTACTGCTTTGCGCGCGTGTCGGAACCTTTCTCGCCACGGCTGACCTATATTTTGAAAATCCTGGTGCCGTTCATGGATGCGACCCTGAGCCGCGTCCTGGCGCAGGAAGAGCGCGAAGGTCACGATATCGCGCGCACCCAGCACACCATCACCGGCCGCGAGGCGCAAATTCTGCGCCGCATTAAAGATGGCCATACCAATATTCAGATTGCTGCGCTGCTCGAAATCAGCCCGCACACCGTAAAAAATCACGTACGCAAAATCCTGTCCAAGCTCGGCGTGCAAACGCGCGCACAAGCCACGGCTAGGGCAATTCAATTGGGCGTGCTGAAGATCCGGCGGGAGTAGCGCAGTTCTCGGCTGCGGCACTGTTTCCCTCCCCTTTGAGGGGGAGGGCTAGGGTGGGGGTGAAGCAGCATCTGAAGCACAGCTTGCGCCGCAGTGAAATAAATTTTCCAGCCTTATGTCATTCACACTTTTATCGAGGTTATTCCAATGTTAAAACGCACCGCAATTGCCTTGTCCTTATTCACCGTCATCGGCGCCGCGCACAGCGCAGATCAAGACGAAATGCGCAAACTACTCACCGAGCGCATGCCCGGCATGCAGATCGGCGCCATCACTAAAGCGCCTTATGCCGGCCTGTATGAAGTCGTCGCCAACGGCCTGAACGTTTTCTACACCGACGAAAACGCCAACGTGGCCATCATCGGCAGGATGATCGACCTCAATACCAAAAAGGATCTGGTGGAAGAGCGCAAACAGCAATTGCTGTACGTCGATTTCTCTTCTCTTCCGATCGATAAAGCGATCGTAAAAGTTAAAGGCGATGGCAGCCGCAAGCTCGCCGTATTCTCTGATCCCGATTGCCCCTTCTGCCAAGAGCTGGAGCAAGAGCTGGCGAAGGTCAGCAACGTCACCATCTACACTTTTCTCTATCCCTTAGCCGAGTTGCACCCCGACGCCGAGCGCAAAGCCAAACTCGTGTGGTGCGCCGAAGACCGCGCCAAAGCCTGGGACGAGTTGATGCTCCAAGGCAAAGAACCCACCGCGAAAGAAGGCGCATGCGACGCGCCGCTCAAAGAGATCAGCGCAGTCGCGCAAAAAGCCCGTATCAACGGTACTCCCGGTTTGATATTTTCCGATGGCAAACTCGTGCCGGGCATGATCAAGAGCATTCAAATCGAGCGCAACCTTGCCGCGAGTCAGCCGAAAGCAGCGGCAGTACAAAGCAAGAATTGAAATAGCGCATGGAAACGATGGTTTTGTAGCGCCGGCATCCTTGCCGGCAATGCCTTGGAATTGTGTAGGCAGTTAAGTAATCTCTGAAAAGTTTGTCATTCCAGCGGAGCGTGGTTGTTGCCGCTTTAGCGGCTCTACAACCACGGCCTGCCCCTTGCGGGCGCAAGCCGGAATCCAGGGTTTTAAAAGTCGCGGCAAATCAAGCAACGACTAGATGCCAGCGTTCGCTGGCATGACGCCCACTGTGCTTCGTAGTATTTCCTAAGCAAATCCCCCCATCCCATTTTCAGCACGCGCCCTAAGTCGATATGACCCGAATGACCTACACATTCGCGTTTTCAATTCACGCACGCGTCATCGCGCGCACTTAAGGTGGCCAAGTATTTTTTGCCGCGCCGGGAACTATCTACGCGCACTAGCCCGAACGGGCTACGTTTTAACCGATGTGCAACCGCATGCCGGTAACAGCACGTTGATAGCCTAAGCGTGCTTACTGAATCAAAGCGCGTGCAGCGATGCCGCGTTGCAAAGAAACCAAGCCACACCCGCCGCGAGGCGGGGCCGGAAAGCCGCGGATCTCGAAGTAGGGGAGTAAAGGGGAGACAGCCGGGTCGCAAGTGAGCATCTCAATCAACTTAAAGGAGTGATATATGAAACTGCAACAGAAACTCTTGGCGACCTTGTTGGCCGTCGCCTTCACCGGCGGCGCGCACGCGGCGATCGACAATTCTCTTACCGGCAACGGCAGCCTGTTCCTGGGCGTGATCGACACGACCGGTCAAGTATCCGCCGCCTTCGACCTGGGCATCAATATGGACAGCTTCCAGCCCGGCAGCACGTCCTTTCAGTCCTGGAGCCTTAACGCCGCCAACTTCGGCACCGCCTGGAGCCAGTTCGTGACCGGCGCTGGCGTCAACCTGTCCGGCGCCAAGTATCTGATCGGCGCCATGGACTCCACTGGTTCCGCCGCAGGTAACGACCGCTATTTGTCCACCAGCGTCGCTGACATGTCCGTTCTTGCTAACCAACCCTCCACCACGCAGTTGCTTCAGTGGAATACTGGTGTAGACCTGTT
>JAUXTZ010000239.1 GCA_030681095.1 Burkholderiales bacterium | reverse complement strand
CCTGGATGTTGTCGAACAGGAAGGGCAGGTCAAAAATCTGCAGTTTTTTGGTGTACTTGCCGAACTTGGAAAGTGATGGCGCGATGATCTGCACGTCGCCCAGCAACAGGGCTTCCATTTCCTTGCCGTCGCCGAAGAGTTGGCTGTTGGGGAAAACCTGCACCTGCACCACGCCGGGGAATTTCTTCTCGGCCAGTTCCTTGAACTTGAGCGCGGCCTGTCCCTTGGGCGACTGGTCGGCTACAACGTGGGAATATTTGATGATGATGGGATCCGCCGCGTAGGCGGGTGCAATGACAAAGGCAGCCGCAATGGCCAACAGACGCAATGACATGGTGCTCTCCTTTTTGGGACAGGATGCGAGTGGATACCCATAGCGGACATTTATAGTGTAACCCCGCATGTGTTCGGCATGTTTATGCTGACGGCAGGCCAGACCTCAGCGGTATCGCGCGGCGCAGCCGTACCCTAAGCAGATCTTTGTATTCGGGCATCAGGCCATCCCGATTCCGAAGCCGTATTTTCCCGAAACCATGGGTGGCATGCCATCGGGGAATTTGCTTCCAAGGTGATTCCCGCAATGGGAAGTTGGGTTTCCCATCAGAAGCTGTCGTTCACAATGCGAATTAAGCTTTACATTCAATTGGTTGCCGCATCCGCTGCGACATGTAACGCGCTATCCACTTCGCCCGTGATCCCGTAAAATAAACATAACATATTGAAATTAAACAAATAATTAAGTTGGCATGGATGTTGCTTTATCGTTTGTTGCGCTGTGCAGAGTGGCAGCGCGCAGAAACCAAACTCATAAGGAGCAATACGATGTCACTAAAAGATGAACTGGAAAAAAGGCTAGCAGAGCGCACTCAGTGGGAGGTTCGGCGTCAGTTTGGAGCCGAGGGTCCCAACATGCGGCGCCTGTGGGTGCTCGCCTGTATGGACGAGCGGATGCCGGTGGACGAAGCCTTGGGTATCCAAAGCGACGCGTATGGCGGTGGTGGCGACGCCCACCTGTTCCGCAACGCAGGTGGAATCATTACCGATGACGCAGTGCGTTCAGCCATGCTGACAATCAATTTTTTTGGCACAAAAGAGATTGTGGTGGTGCAGCACACGGGTTGCGGAATGTTGTCGGCTAACGGTGTCGATCTGGAGAAGGCTTTACGGGCGAAAGGAATCGATCTCGATAACATAACTCTCGATCCCACCTTGCCTGAAATGAAATTGGAGAAAGGCGCTTTTGCCAAGTGGATCGGCATGATGGATGACGTGGATGAAACCTGCATCAAGACCGTTGAGGGGTTCCGGAATCATCCACTGATCCCCAAGGATATTGTCATTAGTGGTTGGATTTGGGAAACCGAATTCCGGCGCCTGCGTGCACCGAGTAAAGATGCACCGCATCGGGGGGTAACGCAGGCGACTGCAGCATCGATGGGTGTCAAGGACGTGCAGGAGCCTCGCTGGAAATGAACTGTACATTTATTTACTGAGAAATGAGCCGACGATGCCCATCTATGACTATGAATGCAGTCGCTGTAGTAAGCGTTTTGAAGCGCTACTTCCAATCGGGGCACCTGCACCGAGGTGTTCCAATTGTAATAGCGTAGTCAGAAAACTTGTACTTGCAGCACCGGTGGTGCATGGCGGAATGGCGCACGGGCGAGAACGAGCCATGAGCTCCCTTCCGGTCTGCGGGAAGGGATGCTCCTGCTGCCCGCCTAAAGTATAAAAAAGTGGTCCGGCTTTTCAATGTGAATGTTGATGACATGAGGAAGGCTGGCGGTTCTGCGCTTTGTTTATTGACTGGGGACAAAATGAAAATTGGCGAGATATCCATGATTGGCAGATATGACGGGTTGGGCATGACGGCATCTTCTTTGTGCATCGCACACTGTGTCCTGCTGCCCTTGGCTATAGGACTCATCCCTGCAATAGGCTTGAGCTTTCTGGCGAGTGAGGAGATTCATCGGTTTCTGTTACTGGGGATGATGGTGATCGCCGCCTTGTCTTTCGGACTGGGTTACCCAAAGCACCACCGAAAGCATGTTTTAGGCCTCATGGTTGCGGGGCTTGGCCTGTTGTCGTTGGCGGTTTTTTCTGACGGGCGCCTAAGCGAGTCTTGGGAAACCGGATTTACTATTGTTGGCGGCATGGCCATGGTGAGCGCGCACTGGCTGAACCGAAGTTTTTGTCGATCCTGCGTCGTTTGCGCAGTCGAAGAGAATTGCTGCGACGGATAACGCGAATTTGGTATCGGTGTGCCAAATGAAGGAAGACATCATGCCGGACGTGAAACTGGAAGTAGGGTAACGCGAATTCGGTGCTTATTAATCATGTTGAGGATACCAATAAAATGGCTCATATCGTAATTCTGGGCGCCGGCATCGGCGGTATGCCCATGGCATTTGAGATGCGTGAAAAGGCGCGTGCGCAAGACCGGATTACGGTAATTTCCAACGCATCGACTTTCCACTTTGTGCCCTCCAATCCCTGGGTCGCCGTGAGCTGGCGTAAGCGCGCGGATATCGAACTGTCCATCGAACCGATTCTTAAAAAGAAAAAAATCGACTTCATTGCGGTTGCGGCCAAACGCGTTCATCCCGAGCAAAACAGAATCGAACTGGAAGACGGGCGCAGCATCGACTATGACTATCTGGTGATTGCGACCGGTCCGAAATTGGCGTTCGACGAGGTTGAGGGGCTCGGTCCCCACGGCCATACGCAGTCGGTGTGCCATGTCGATCACGCGGTTACATCCAGCACCGTCTGGCAGAGTTTTGTCAAAGATCCCGGCCCCATCGTGGTGGGCGCCGTGCAGGGCGCATCGTGTTTTGGGCCTGCGTACGAGTTCGCCATGATCATGGAAACCGATCTGCGCCGCCGCAAAATACGCGACAAGGTGCCGATGACTTTTGTGACCGCCGAACCCTATATCGGTCATTTGGGCTTGGGCGGGGTGGGCGACTCGAAGGGCATGATCGAATCGGCGTTCCGGGACAAGCACGTCAAGTGGATCTGCAACGCCAAGGTCGCCAAAGTCGAAGCGGGGAAAATGTTCGTGACCGAAATGAACGAGGACGGCACCGAGAAGAAACAGCATGAGTTGCCATTCAAGTATTCCATGATGTTGCCCGCATTCAAGGGCGTGGATGCCGTGTTTGGCATCGAGGGGCTCTGCAATCCGCGCGGCTTCATCCTGATCGACGCGCATCAGCGTAACCCCACGTTCAAGAATGTGTTCGGGGTGGGCGTGTGTGTCGCCATTCCGCCTGTGGAGGCCACCCCCGTTCCGACCGGAACGCCTAAAACCGGCTACATGATCGAGTCCATGGTGAGTGCAACTGCACGCAATATCCGTGCCCTGCTGGATGGTCGGGCGCCCAAGGAAAAAGCGACCTGGAATGCTGTCTGCCTGGCGGATTTCGGCGACACAGGCATCGCCTTCGCCGCACTGCCGCAAATTCCGCCACGCAACGTCAACTGGTTTTCTGAAGGGAAGTGGGTGCATCTGGCCAAGGTCGCATTCGAAAAATATTTCATGCACAAAATGCGGAAAGGGACATCGGAGCCTTTCTATGAAAATCTGGCGTTAAAGACTTTGGGCATCAAAAAGCTGAAATAGCACAAGCCCAGGTAACTCGGGTTTGGCTGGAAGTCTGCAAAAACCACGCTGTCGCTACCCGGTTTTACGCATGCTGCGCGTCTGCGTACCCATTTCTGGGGTAAGGATGAAACGTATAGTAATGATGCCCGTCCTCATGCTGCTGGGCACGTCGGCCTGCGCTGAAGACAGCCCAGAAGCCATTCGCGACGAGATTCGGCGGGTGATGACCGCTTACGAATCCCGTATCAGCGCACTGGAAGCGCGTCTGGCGCAAACCGAAGCTGCGGTCAAACAAACAGACGCAAGAGTCGAACAGGCCGTCAGCACCGCGGCCGGCAACACGCCAGGCCGGGCCGATGGCTTCAACCCGGAAATTTCCCTGGTCCTGTCCGGAACCGCGACTTACCTGCAGCACAACCCGGATCGTTACCAGATCGCGGGCTTCATCCCCAGCGGGGACGAAGTCGCACCGGGGCCGCGCAATTTCTCCCTGGGCGAGTCGATGCTGAATTTCAATGCCGATGTGGGGCGGGCCTTCCACGGAAAATTATCCCTGTCGCTGGCGCCGGACAATAGCGTGAGTCTGGAAAACGCCTATATTCAATCCAGGCATGCGGGCGACGGCATCAGCTATACGGTCGGGCGTTTTTTCTCCGGCATCGGCTATATGAACCAGCAATGTCTGGATGATTGGGATTTCACCGACACCGCGCTGCCCTACAAGGCTTTTCTCGGAAATCAGTACAAGCAGGATGGCGTGCAGGTGAAATGGGGGATGTCGCCAGCCAATATGTCGGTGGAATGGGGCGTAGAACTGGGCCGGGGGCGGGGTTTCCCCGTCGCTGAAGAAAACGACGGCATAGCGGGTGCCCTGTACGCGCATGTGAGCGGTAATGCTGGAATTTCCAGTGCCTGGCGCGCGGGGTTGTCTTACCTGGGGGTCGATCCAAAGGAGCGCAGCTATGAAGACACCGATGCACTTGGCGCGCCGACACGCAATGGTTTCAGCGGCAAGAGCCGTCTCTGGATCGCCGATTTTGTCTGGAAATGGGCGCCTGACGGCAATTCCGCGGTGAGCAACTTCAAACTCCAGGGCGAGTATTTCCACCGTAACGAAGCGGGCACGCTGAGTTGTGCCGGCGGCGATTGCGCTGCCGGCGTCTCGGATCATTATCAAACCGCACAATCCGGCTGGTATCTGCAAGGCATTTACCAGTTCATGCCCGCCTGGCGCGTGGGTTGGCGCCATGACCGGCTAAACAGCGGCAGCCTGCGTTTAGGAGCGGCGCTCAATCCCGACGACCTGCCCGTGCTCGGTGCCTACACACCCAGCCGCAACACGGTGATGGTCGACTACAGCCCGGGCGCGTCTTCACGCATCCGCCTGCAATTCACGCGCGATGAATCCCGCCGGGATGTAACGGATAACCAGCTGACCCTGCAATACATTGTGCGCCTGGGGGGTGGCCATGATGAGCATGAATAAGCGCTCTGGATTTGCCTATATTGCTGCTTGATACGGTTTTTCACACAGGCGGATGAGAGGTGCAAGTCACGGGCGTCCTGGTGTCAAAACGCCCTTGCACAAATGACACCTTCAAAGCGGAAGCCAAAAATAATCAGGAGTACTTCCATGAACAAGAAATATTTTTCCCATCTCAACCCGATTGCGTTTCTGCAAACTTTCGTGAGTAAAAGCATCGAAGCAGGAGAGAAATTGGGCTGCGTCAAATGCCATGGCAATAACCGATTGAACCATATCGAACAGCTTGGACTGAATGCCAGTAGCTGCTTCGAAGGCGCCTATCGCCAGGAGTCCGAACTGGATGGCTCCTTGGATCATGACAAATACGCGGACATGATTGTGGAAATTAAAAACAAAATCGGGGGAAACTTTTCTCGCGCCACCAGCGAGCCGGGCATGGTGCGCGTCAGCAATACCCGCTGTCC
>JAUXTZ010000231.1 GCA_030681095.1 Burkholderiales bacterium | reverse complement strand
GCGCTGTATGCGCTGTCGCTGTTTTCCGGCGTCACCGCCATCGTGGCCATCGTTCTCAATTACATCAAGCTCGACGACGCCAAAGGCACCTGGCTGGAAAGCCATTTCCGCTGGCAGATTCGCACTTTCTGGTGGGGGCTGCTGTGGTTTATCGTTGGCATGGCCACCTGGGTCATCCTGATTGGCTGGCTCGTGTGGGGCGTTGCATTTGTCTGGATTATTTACCGAATTGCCCATGGCTGGCTAAAGCTTAACGACGGGTTGCCGATAACGGTGTGAACAAATTGCCACAAGCCACTGATTCTGAATTGGTTTGAGCTTTAGGGTTACGGGTTTTCCTGATTGTAAATAGTTTCGACTGCATAAATTCTGGCTGTGTTGGGGGTAACCCCGCAGGAAAACCCAGGTCAGCGAGCAAGCCACTGCAGCCAACGCCCGCATGGATGGTCAACAAGCAGAAAACAGCGAAAAATTCACCAAGGCCGCCGCTGCTCGTCGCGCACTCGAAAAACGCATCACGGCCAAACAGGAAGAGATGCAAGCCGAAATTGAAGGCGCATCCACTGCCGCAAAAGAAGCGCTTGAGCGAGCCACCGCAGCTGGCAAACTGGCCGAAGGCAAGTTCATGTACGAAACAACCGTGTCCAGCCAGCTGGCATTCGAATTTGAAACCAGCAAGCTTTCAGCCGGCATGATGACCAAACTCAACGAGTTTGCAGCCCAGCTCAAGGCCGACAACAAAAACGTTTACATCGAAATCCAGGGTCACACCGACAGCTCGGGTTCCGAAGCCACCAACCTGAAAATTGCACAGGAACGTGCCGATGCTGTTCGCGATTATCTGGCGAAGAAAGGCGGCATTGCCCTGCATCGCATAAACGCCATTTCCTACGGTGAATCCGCACCCATCGCCAGCAACAAGACCCGCGCCGGGCGTACCGAAAATCGCCGCGTTACTCTGGTCGTGCTGCACTAACCTCAACTGAACACATAAAAAACCCGGCAAATGCCGGGTTTTTTATTGCCGCCGATCTGGCCTGCAACCCCTTAATCACTGATCTGCACCTCAGTTCCCACCTCAACCAGATTGAATAACTCGGCCACGTCTTCATTCTTCATGCGAATGCAACCGTGCGATGCAGGCGTGCCGATCTTGTGCTCCTCGTGCGTGCCATGGATATAGATATAGCGATTGTGCGTATCCACCGTGCCGCCCTGGTTCTGGCCCGGCTCCAGACCATCCAGCCACAGGATGCGCGAGAGGATCCAGTCACGACCCGGGTTCGCCGCATCCAGTTCGGGCGTCCAGATTTCTCCGGTTAACTCGCGTGCCTTGAACGCTGAATACAGCGGTGCGCCGGCGCCTATTTTTTCGGCAATGCGGTGCCGCCCCAGCGGCGTGCAATAGCTGCCGTTTTCCGATCCGGCACCATTGGCCGCACCGGAAACCGGATACTGGCGGATCAGCATATCGCCATCCGGCTGCGGCTCCCACAGATAGAGTTGCTGCAAACGCAGGTCGATCTCGATTAACAGCTTGCTCATTGCCCTCCCCCTTTTTTCTGCTGGCGGCGCGCCTCAAAAAACCCCGATATCGTGGCCGCACATTCATCCGCCAGCACCCCGCCGCTAATCTCGCAATGGTGATTGAGGCGCGGTTCGGCAAACACATCCATGATGCTGCCATGCGCGCCGGTTTTGTATTCCTTTGCGCCATACACCACCCGCGCCACGCGTGAATGCAGGATCGCGCCTGCGCACATCACGCACGGCTCCATCGTCACATACAAGGTGCAGCCCACCAGCCGGTAATTGCCCAGCCGTGCCGCCGCATCGCGCAGCGCCATCACCTCGGCATGTGCTGTGGGGTCGTGGCTGGAAATAGGCTGGTTAAACCCTCGCCCAATGACTTCACCGCCGCATACCACCAACGCCCCCACCGGTACCTCACCCGCATCCCATCCCTGGAGGGCTAGCTCCAGCGCGGCACGCATGTAGTCTTCGTCTTCAGTCATACTGTTATGTATCTCTGCCAATAACGCTACGGTAGCCCAATTTGTGAAAAATCCCCGATGAAAACTGTCACTGTCAGCTCGTCCCCACTTGAGTTACGCCGCCAACTCACCGATCCAGCGGGCTCACCACCCCGCGCCCGCCCTTATTCAACACATGCGTGTAGATCATCGTCGTCGCCACATCCTTGTGACCGAGCAGTTCCTGCACCGTGCGAATGTCATATCCTGCCTGGAGCAGATGCGTAGCAAACGAATGCCGCAGCACATGAGGCGACACCGGCTTGGCGATGCGCGCCAGTTTTGCCGCCTCGCGCACCGCGCGCACCTTCTCCAGATGCGTGTGCAAGGGAAGAGTCAGGTTTTCCAGAAATACCGTCACCCGATCCTTGTTGCCCTTTGCCTCGCGCACCACAATCTCGCGGCGCTCAAATTCCACATCCTTGACCCGTAGCCGCAATCCTTCCAGCAGCCGCATCCCCGTGCCATACAGCTACGGCGCAATCAAACCCATCGTTGCCGACGGTTGCGTC
>JAUXTZ010000221.1 GCA_030681095.1 Burkholderiales bacterium | reverse complement strand
GCAATGCTCAACGACGTTCGCGGCTCCG
The DNA here is from genome assembly GCA_030681095.1 of Burkholderiales bacterium. Lineage (GTDB taxonomy): Bacteria > Pseudomonadota > Gammaproteobacteria > Burkholderiales > Thiobacteraceae > RBG-16-58-11. Next base: position 6,305 of record JAUXTZ010000221.1, on the reverse strand, counting down.
TCGGCTTTCTCAACTGTTCATCGACGTAGGGTTGGTCAGCATTGATACGGCCGCCGCCTTGTTCGCCGACAGGGGTGTGCCCGACACGCGACTGCGGGACATATGGGAACTTCGATCGGAAGCGCTGACGAGAGCTCTCGATGGCGCGGAGTTCGCGCGAGTATTGCACCATCTCGTGAAATGGCGCGGCTATGGATCGCTGCGGGATGCCAAGGATCGGGCGGAGTCCGAAACGAACGAAATCGGCACCACTGGCAACATCGCCGTTGTGGCTGTGCCAGACCCACAGGGGGATGTTGTATTTTCCGAAGTGCATGCGCAGCACGCAATGCCATTCAGCAAGGCTTTGGATAAAACCGCCGCGCGGATGGAAAGCCTTTTGTCCAAGTACCTAACTGTCGGCAACCTTGTTCATCAGCTTTCGATTCAGCGCGATCAAATGACGCCCCAAGAACAGGGAGCCGCAACCCTGTACCGTAAGGCGAAGCGGAACCACAACGATGGATACGAGCGCAGCCACTTGCGCAAATACCTCCGTGAAGAAATCAGCGCCATATTCGAGCACCAACGGTCGCTTGGAAGCGCGGTGGCAAGTGCGGTTGTTCCGGACAACAAAGCGTCCATTGAGTGGGTAGTGATTGGCTCCGTGCGGCAGCCAACTACACGTTCTTTTGAGGATCAGGTGATCGCGCTGTTTGACGAACAATACCCGCCAATCGTGTCCGAGCAACTCAAGCAACTCGTCGGCACATGCGCGCTTGAGGAGGGAGAGCCAAGGGCGCCCCGGGACAGTTTTTCTGCCGAGCGCAGCCGTTGGTTACAGACGCTGAACCGCCTCAAGGTACGGGTGCATGGTGACCCGCGCGGTGAGCGGTTTTTGGACGTACCCGAGCGCGCAGCGTTAGCCAATCTGGCATACCTGAAGACTGACGTCAAATACTCCGACTTGCGCGACACGCTGTGCGAAAGGGTCGGATGGCCGCGAGATTGGCGGCTTGCAAGCTTTGCCCCACTGATCTATCGCAGCGTTGCAGCACCACAATCCGATCAAATTAGCGTCATTCAATCCGATGGTGAAAAGGTCAAATTGCTTGATGCGGTACTGATCCACATTTCTAAGTCCGACAGGAAGACAAGAAAGGTCGCCGCCATCGATTTCAAGGAATGGCTGGAGGGAGAAGCGGGGAAAACACAACTTACTTTCGCCGGTCTGCGCACGCGCCTCAAGCTTACGCCTGAACAACGATTCTCGATGCTCAGGAAACGGCAGACTCTTGTGGTACCCGAAACCGAAATCGATCAGATACTGCCACTTGGAGTGCATCCTGACGAACCCTTTCGGCGCGGTTTCTTTGTGAAGCTTAGGACTCCTTCTGCCAAGTTACCTATCAACCTTCCCCGCGAGGCCATGGCAACACTAAAGCAATGGGTGGTGTCTGGCGGCGACAAAACGTTGGCGGATTTGCGCGCCAGTGTGACATCAGAGAGCTGGCCCATCGGGCGGTGGCAATTCATGATCGAGGAAAAGCTGCTGATCGAACCCAGCATCGAGCAGGAAATGAACGCGAAGATCGATATGTCCTACAGCGATGCTCAGGCTGTTGAGGCAGAGACGCGCTTCGACCGCTTGCCGGGTTGGCACAAGCTCAAGCGTTCTCTGGAGCCGGTCGACTCGACACTGTGGAACGACCTCCAATCTGCGTGGCAAGCGTCAAATTCTGAAGAAGGGGAAAAAAGCGGGCAACGTATCGACCACATATTCGACGCCTTGACGCTGAACTTTACAGACAGAGAAATTGAGACCGATCTGTCAAAGCTACAGCCACCACTTGAGCCGGCCACCATCGCCGCTCTACGTGACATCGTCAGTAGCGGATTCTCTCACCTGAGTTATCTTGCACTGAGAACGATCCGTCCAAAGCTGGAGGAGGGACATATCTACAGCGAGGCCTGCCGCCTCTCGCCTAGGGGCTACGACCACAGTGGGTCCCGTTCAAGACGAGAAGCCAAAAAGTTCCTGCCCAAATTGGAGCAATTTCTGTTCAGGCGTATCAGTGTCAAGACAAACGAGGCCAAAAAGAAGCATTTAGGCGGCGGCAAATACGTCGAAGTGGTCGAAAAACGCTATAAGAATTTGGCAAACCCCGTGGTGGCGCGGAGTTTCAACCAAGCGCGCAACGTGTTGAACGCCCTGATACAGGAATACGGATCACCCGAGCACGTAGCGATAGAGCTTGCACGCGATATGTCCAAGCCCGGCGAAATTCGCAAAAAGATTGACCGTGAAAACATCGAGCGCGCCAAACAAAAGGAAAAAGATCGTGAGGCTTTCAGTCGAACCTACGGAGTGCAAGACCCAAGCGACGCATTGATGCGCAAAGTCCGCATGCGCAATGAACAGGATTGCAAGTGCATGTATTCCGAAGGCGAAATTGATCTTAATCGACTACTTCGCGACGAAAAGTATGTCGAGGTCGATCACATCCTGCCGAAATCGCGCACGAATGACAATAACCTGGACAACCAAGTGCTGGTATTGACTGGTGAAAACCAGCGCAAGGGAAACCGCACACCATTCGAGTGGAGAGGCAAGTCGGATTTGGATTGGTGGCACAGCTTCAAGGTGCGGGTGCTCAGCCTTCCTCTGATGAGCGACAGGAAGAAGCGAAAGCTACTTTTGGAGGAACTTGACGAAGCCGAATTCACCGCCGCCAATCTTGTGGACACCCGGTATGTAACCCGCCTGTTTGCACGGGCGATTCGGGAAGGGTTGGTGTTCAGGGGTGGTGAACACGCTCTAGACGAGACCATTAGCCCGGATGACACTGGGCGTATTAAGTTGGACCGTTTCATGAGAGCACGCGTCCGCACGCCCCAAGGCGGGGTAACTGCGATGTTGCGCGGCCTATGGGGCCTATCAAAAAACCGCGAGTCTGGTGACTTGCATCACGCTGTCGATGCTTGCGTTATTGCGGCAGCGACGCCAAGACTGATTCAGCGGCTCAATCAATTCAACCGCTTCAAAGAAGAAGTGATCATCACGCCGGATGGAACGACTGTCTGGCGGCACGAAACGCTCGAAAGGGCGGAAGGAGAAATCCTGGCAGAAGCAGAAGTAAGCGCTTTCGTCGACAGGGAGTTTCCACAGCCGTTTCATCCCCAAATGTTCCATCAGGAAGTGATGGCCAGACTTTCGCGCGATGGTCGCACCTATCTCACGAGACGCGGCGAGCATCTGCACTACGACTTTGCAAATTACTCGGAGACCGAGCGTGAAAGTATCCGTCCAGTGACGGTAAGTCGTCTGGTTCAGCGGTACCGCCGCATGAATGAACTGCATGACGCGAATCCGAAGGCGCTGCGGCAAGTGAGTATTCCGCTTGAGCAACTTACGCCAGAGATTCTGCAACTTGACCGATACCCAAAGCAGTTTTCACGTCAGCATTGCCTGTTGTTCTCGGCGCTGGCGGCACAACTGGCACGACATGAAGGTGACCAGCAAGCGGCATTTGCGGGTGGCTACGTCCACGAGGGGTTTGACGCGCCAATCCAAGCAGTGCGGATTCCTTGGTTGTATTTGACCGAGGAAGAGCAAAAAAACCAGTCGCAACGCGCCGGGGTCAAGGCGAAAGACGTTAAAGGTTCGTTTAAGTCCCTTCCACTGACCAAGCTGACTTTGGAACTGCTCAACAAAGACACCTTGGGCGAAGACATCTGGCGACGCGACCAGGTTTTGATAACCGCGCTGCGCGAGCAGCTCAACAAGCCTGGTGCGAAGGCTTCCGAGATATTTGCCAATGGTTTCCCCAAGCCTATTAGCAAGAAAGAAAGCGAGAGAAGGGCGCGCCAGGGAGTCACCGATTTCAAACCACCATTGGTCAAATCAATCCGTGTTCCTGACAGGGCGGAGAGTGGATTCATCGTCCGGGGCGGCATCGTTGGACAGGGCGCTGCTACTTCCGTGCTCGTGGCGAGAAACCTGACAACCCACCAACTCGAGTTCATACCACGATACGCAGCCCGAGCGCCAAAGGCCCGAGGCATTTATCGAGTTGGACTGCCATCGGAAGAGCTCTTACAAGACCAAATTGCTCTGTTCGAGTTGTTACCCAATAATTTCGTTGCAATCCAACACCCAAACGTCATTCATTGCTTCGCTGAGACTCGTCGGCGGCGCGATGTCGATGGGCGCGTATTGATTGATGTTGAACCGCTATTTCCAAACGGCATTTTTCGTGGCTACTACAAATACTATGAGCCAAGCAATGCAAGACCCGTTCTCGAACTTCACGACAGATCACCGTTCTTCCTATTGGCAGATGGATGCACTGTTGCGTTGTCGCCGCAGGTATTGGTCGAACGAAGCAAGATAATCACGAGAAAAAACGCGGCAGCATCACAAGAAGCGACGTCAATTGAATATGTCCTGCTAGAAGACAAGGACGCCCAAAAGCCACGGACTTTTGATCTAACCACAACTATCAAAAGGAAAATTTCTGACATCAACCACTTTGCCCGCGTGCCAATCAACAATTTGGGACGGACGGGAGTTTGAAGGTTAGAAAATATGGTCTGGCGTAGCGTCATCATCAGTCAGCCCGCCAAACTGAAGCGCGATCATTTCGCGCTGGTGGTTGAACAAGAACAATCTGCGCGCGTCCCCTTTGAAGACATCGCGGTGATTGTGTTGAACAACCGTGAAATCACCCTCACCCACCCTGTGCTGTCGGCCTGCGCCGAATACGGCATCGGCCTCTTCGCCACGGGCGACAACCACCAACCCAGCGGCGTCTTTCTACCCTTCCAGAGCCACAGCCGCGCCACACGCATGCTGCGCCTGCAACTCGACCTGGACAAGCCCACGGGCAAGCGCGCATGGGCGGCCATTGTGCAGGCCAAGATCAACAACCAGGCGTTTTGCATGAAGACGCTGAATGCAGGGGACCATGAACGGCTGGCATCGTATTCACGCCGCGTGCGCTCTGGTGACACGGGCAATATGGAGGCGCAGGCTGCAGCGTATTACTTTCCACAAATCATGGGGCGCAGCTTTCACCGCAGTCAGGAGGTGTGGGCCAATGCTGCGCTGGACTATGGCTACGCCGTGATGCGCGGTGCATGCGCGCGGGCGCTGGTGGCGCATGGCATGCTGCCAACCCTGGGTTTGTTTCACAGCAGCGAACAAAATGCGTTCAATCTGGCGGACGATCTGATCGAACCTTACCGTGCCATTGTTGATTTGCATGTGGCCACCAGCCGAAAAACCGATGAGTCGGTGGATCTGAGCCCCGCAGACAAAGTGGCTTTGGTCAGCTTGCTCAATGTGGATGTAGCCATGGAGCGGGGCGTCATGAGTGTTCTGGCTTCCATCGAACAAGCCGCGGAATCACTGGCACGGCTCTATGACGGTGGTAGCGAATTGGTGCTGGAAATGCCCCGGCTGATTGGCCTCAATCAACATCGGTACGAGATGTAGCAGCGCAGCCCACTATGAGCCAGAGCACAAGGCGATTCATGCGAATGATGGTCTTATTTGATCTGCCTACGGTGACCAAAACCGAGAAGCGTGCCTACACGCTGTTTCGTCGCTTCTTGCTGAACGACGGGTACGACATGATTCAGTACTCAATTTATGGCCGAATCTTGAACGGTAGCGATGCCGAAGAAAAGCACATGAAACGATTGGTGGCCAATCTGCCGCCCGAGGGCTCAATCCGCGTCCTAACCGTCACCGAAAAGCAGTATGCAGGCATGAAATTGCTCGTGGGCTTGCCGCTTTTTCAGGAGAAAAAGGTCAATGCAAGCCAAATTGCTTTGTTTTGAACCTGTTTTTTCATAAAGAAAACCCGCTCCAAGCTAGGCTTGGAGCGGGTTTCGCGGGGGTCGAGTGTAGCTATCCGGGGTGAGAGAGGGAGCTACAACCGCGCTGATGGTCATCATGGCGCCAGACGCAGTGTAGCTATCCGGGGTGAGAGAGGGAGCTACAACGCACAGCAGCCAGTGCATGATCTCCTCGCAAGTGTAGCTATCCGGGGTGAGAGAGGGAGCTACAACGAAAACTATTTGGTGGTCAGCGAGTCGTACAGTGTAGCTATCCGGGGTGAGAGAGGGAGCTACAACCCGGCCCCATTCCGAAGAAACCAAGCTAAGAGTGTAGCTATCCGGGGTGAGAGAGGGAGCTACAACTGGAAGCCGATTCATGAGCGACCAAACAGAAGTGTAGCTATCCGGGGTGAGAGAGGGAGCTACAACTGGAAGCCGATTCATGAGCGACCAAACAGAAGTGTAGCTATCCGGGGTGAGAG
>JAUXTZ010000210.1 GCA_030681095.1 Burkholderiales bacterium | reverse complement strand
GTCTCCAGCTCGGGCGAATAACAGGTGAGACAGTTACGCCCACTCGCTTTTGATGCATACAAGGCCACATCGGACTGCAAAATTAATTTGTCGTAGCTGATAAGGTCGGCGGAATACTCAGTTGCGCCCATGCTAACCGTGACGGGAATGGTGGTGTTGTCGTAGATGACGGGCTCCAACTCGATCATTTCACGCAGCCGGTCGCCGAAAACGCGCGCGCCTTCGATCGGCGTTTCCGGCAGAATCAACGCAAACTCTTCCCCGCCATAGCGGCCCACGACGTCAGTTGTTCGCAGTTGATCGCTCATGCGCCGCGCCACTTCCACCAACACCTTGTCACCGGCGAGATGGCCATAGGTGTCATTGACCTTCTTGAAGAAATCCAAGTCGAACAAAATCATCGAGAATGTTCCACCGTAGCGCCGCGTACGATCGAATTCGCTCTCTAGCCGGGTTTCCAAATAACGCCGATTGTAAATGCCGGTCAACCCATCGCGATTGCTGATATCAGCAATCCGCTCCATCGCATCTTTCAGCATCGTGGTTGCGATGGCGGTATCGGTCACGTCAAATATGACTACGCACACCGATTCAGGCTTACTGCTGTCATTACTCACTGGCATCAACATGCAGTTTTGATACATGTGATCCGCGCCGCCGGTAATCGGCCGGTTGTGTGCGAATCGAAACAAAAACGGGCGGTTTTCCCAAGAAATAAATGCGAAGTTATTGAGCATGATGACCGTATTCACCTTCTTGGTGAACCACGGCTTGGGCAAATCGGGAAAAGCGTCAAACAAGTTCTTGCCCAGCATGTCTTTTTCCTGGTGGCCGCTGTGGTGCACCATGAAATTATTCCAGAGCTGCACTTCGAAATTTTTATTCAGCACGAAGATACCGACGTCGATCCGCTTAAGAACGTTTTCGGCCAGGCTAAAAGGGATTACGCCTTCACTCATGGGGGGCTTAAAACGCCGCGATAAATTCGTCGACGATGCCGCGGATCTTTTCAATGCCATCTTCTGGCATGAGCATGGTGAGATGCGCGACGAAATTACGATCTTTGATGGTGAAATTGACTTCCAACAATAAGGAGTGGGTCCATTGCACCTTTTGTGGGTCGATGATTTGCGCCGCTGGCACGTCACGAACCATGATCGAAGGCATGGAGAAGCTTAATTCGGCCGGGCCATGGGTTTCGGTGAAGTTGCGAATCTGTTCCATCATGCCGCCCAAGCAAGCACCAGACAGGACATTCGCCACATCCAGCAATAATTCTTCCTGACCGCTCTCAGCCAACTCTCCTTCATAGCCCATCAGGTCGGCTAATGCATGGGTGCCCGGCTCACCAAAAATGATAATCGCCTCGCCGCGCAAATAGCCCTGGAATGACTGGCGCACCGCGCTGACCAGATTGTTTTTGCCCACCAGATCCGACAAGGTGGCCGGCAACTCGACCACCTCTACCACGCGAATCCGTGGCACCGATAAGTCAACAAACGCATCCAGCAATGTTGCGAGAGAGGCGCCGGCTTGACCCATCGCAATATTGGTCAATTCTTGCAGCGCGTCGCGCTGATCGTTGGTGAGGGCAGCGAGTGTCATATCATCACGCCATACTGTTTAAGCACGGAATTCAGCGCATCGAAAGAAATCGGCTTCTTCACGAAGGCGATGGCACCCATCGACATCACACGTTCTTGTGCGATGGGTTGAATATCAGCCGAGACTACGATTACCATGCTGTTCATATCTTCCTGTCGCAGCGCCTCCAGCACTTGGTAACCATCCATCTCCGGCATGTTAAGGTCGAGAAACATCACGGCAGCCTTACCCTCGCGGTAGGCCACCATCGCTTCGACGCCATTAGCAGCTTGCGAAATGCTTACATCCCACTCGGGAGGCAGCGACTTGATCAGCATCTTGCGCGCCATGGCCGAATCATCGACGACTAAAATAGGCAGTGTCATGGTAGGAACGGAAACCTCTATATTTTATGTTTCTTGCCTTACCTGTATCGGCATCCAGACTAAAAGCTTTAGCGCTGGATAGAAACCCTACAAAAAATGGAAAAGCCCTAGGGGCGTGGGATTACGGCAAGCAGCCGTAGCCAAGTACGGTAATATATTAGCGCTCAAGGACTTAGCTGAAAAACCCCTGTTCCTTCAACTCCAAGGTCAAGGCGGCGTAATCGCGCGCACCGGGGCTGGAAGGGGCATAGGCGAACACATCTTTAGCCTCGGTCGGGCTCGCGGCAAGGGCCACATTTTCCACTATCCGCGTCTCGCATAATTGCTCGCCATAGCGTTCTTTTAGCTTGTTATAGATTTCGAATGACAGCTTGCGGCGGCCATCAAAGCGAGTGAGCACGATACGCTTTTCGATTTTGCGATTGAGCGGGCCTTCCAGCGCTTTCAAGGCTAAATCGAGTTTGTTCACGCTTTGCATCGATAAAAAATCCGCCGACACCGGCACCAACACCCGATCTGCGGCCAGCAGCGCATTCAGCGAGAGCACGCCGAGCGTCGGGCAGCAATCGATCAAAATCGGCACACCCTCATGCCCGAGCGATTCATCCAACCCCGTTTTGAGCTTGCGCGCGGCGGTGGCACTGCGGCTTTGCAACGCCTCGACTTTGGCGAGCTCCATATGCGCCGGAATCACGCGCACGCCGGTGGCGAGTTCGCG
>JAUXTZ010000200.1 GCA_030681095.1 Burkholderiales bacterium | reverse complement strand
GCCGTCGCCTCACGCGGCGTGGCCGATGCCGATGTGAATCGCGGCAAGCTGTGCATCAAGGGCATTTTGGAGCACGAATTGTTTCGCAAGACAGCGGGACGCGGCGATAAGCCGTTGATGCGCGACTATCGCCATGAAGCTTTCAGTGAAGTGAGCTGGGATGCGGCGCTGGATAAGACCACGAGCGAAATCAAACGTATCCAAGAAACCTACGGTCGCGATGCTTTTGCGGTGATCTCCACCGGCCAGATCATGACCGAAGAGTTTTATACGCTAGGCAAGCTGGCGCGTGGCGTCATCGGCACCAACAACTACGACGGCAACACCACACTGTGCATGGCGTCTGCGGTGTCGGGCTACAAGCGATCTTTCGGCTCCGATGGCCCGCCCGGCTGTTACGAAGATTTCGATCACACTGATTGTTTGATTGCATTCGGTTCCAATTTGCCAGAGCAGCATCCGGTGATTTACTGGCGGCTCAAGGAGGCGTTGGAGAAACGCAAGTTCCCGGTGATCGTGATCGATCCGCGCGTCACCATGTTCGCGCAAATGGCTGATATGCACTTGGCGATTACACCGGGCACTGACGTGGTGCTGCTGAATGCCATGGCACATGTGATCTTGAAAGAGGGCTTACAGAAACAGGATTACATCGACGCGCACTGCGCCGACTTCGAAGCTTTCAAAGCAGAGGTGGAACGCTGGGACCCGCTCACCGCGTCGCAGCAATGCGGCATCGACGAAGACACCATCCGCAATGTGGCGCGCCTGTATGCCAAAGCGCCCAAGGCCATGAGCATCTGGACCATGGGCATCAACCAGAGCACGCATGGCTCCGACGGCGTGGTGGCGATCAACAATCTCAACCTCATCACCGGCAATATCGGCAAAGCCGGCAGCACCTCGCTTTCCATCACGGGCCAGTGCAACGCCATGGGTACGCGCGAGTGGTCGTCTTGCTCCGGTCTGCCCGGCTATCGCGTGCTGGAGAAGGAAAAGGATCGCGAACAGATTTCCAAATTCTGGAATGTCGATCCAGATTTTTTTCCTAAGGAACGCGGCCAGTTCATGACCGACATCCTGCCCGCCATCGAGACCGGCCAGATCAAAGGGCTATGGCTGGTGGCGACCAACCCCATGACCTCCATGCCTAACACCAATCGCATCCGCAAGACGCTAGAGAAGTTGGAATTCCTGGTGGTGCAGGATGCGTACAGTGATGTCGAGACCAATCAGTACAGCCACGTGTTTCTGCCCGCAGCGGTGTGGGCGGAGAAGGAAGGCTGCTTCACCAACACCGAGCGCCGCGTGAATCTGATCCGTAATGTGATGCCGCCCAATGGCGAATCCAAACCTGATCTATGGATATTCAACCAGCTGGCCAAGCGCCTCGGAAATGGAAAGGGCCCGAGCTTCCCGGAAACCGCCGAAGCCGTGTTCGAAGAAATGAAAGTGCTGTCCAAGGGCGAAGATCGCATCTTGGATATCTCCGGTATGAGCTACGCCAAGATTGAAGCACAGCGCGGCATGCAGTGGCCGTGCCGCGATGGCGAGGAAACCGGCGCGCAGCGGCTGTACGCGGATGGCAAGTTTCAATACGCCGACGGCCGCGCGAAATTGATTCCGCTCGCCTTCGTCGACAACAACGAAAAGCCGGATACCGAGTATCCGTTCTGGCTCAACTCCGGCCGCGTGGTGGAACATTTTCACACCCGCACGCGCACCGGCAAAGTCGGCAACGCCAACAAATTCAGCCCGACGCCCTACATGGAAATGAACCCGGATGCGGCGGCCGAGTTGGGGGTGATGCACGGCGGCTATGCGCGGCTCACCTCAAAACGCGGCGAAGCGGTGGTGATGGTTCAACTCACGCAACGCGTGTCGCGCAATATGGTGTTTATACCGTTCCATTTTCACGATTGTGTGAATCGGCTGACCCTGGGCCTGCTCGATCCCCACTCGCGCCAGCCTGCCTACAAGCAGTGCTCCGTACGCATTGAACCCGCGCAAGATCAAGTGGCAGCGGCAGTGGCGAATGCGGCAGCACGGGCTTATTAGAAGAGATTCGATTATGTTTGAACCACGCCCCCAAGAACCCACCTACGCCTTCGTACCCAAGGTCGATCATCCCGAGCAAAATCGCTGGGGTCAATTGATCGAGACCGTGCCGGAAGGCCACGACTTACGCGGCAAGAGCCTCAACATCAACGGCGATGCGGCGGTGTCAAGCAACCCCGATCGCTACAAGCAGCACGGCTTTTATTTCAACGCCGACAACTGCATCGGTTGCCATGCGTGCGAAGCAGCGTGTGCCGAGAAAAATGAAACCCCAGCGCATCTGGCATTCCGTTCCGTGGGTTATCTGGAAGGTGGGGCGTATCCGTCCTACACCCGCATGAACATCTCCATGGCGTGCAACCACTGCGATGATCCGGTGTGTCTCAAAGGTTGCCCGACGCTCGCTTACACCAAGTTCGCCGAATACGGCGCGGTGCTGCAAGACCCGGACATTTGCTTCGGCTGCGGTTACTGCACGTGGGTCTGCCCCTACAACGCGCCGCAACTCGATCCGGTCGCGGGCCATGTGTCCAAATGCAATATGTGCGTGGATCGGTTGGAAGTCGGCTTGAAGCCGGCCTGCGTCGCCGCTTGTCTGGGCAACGCGCTCGATTTCGGCGTGATGGAAACCAAACCCGAAAATCGCATTCAAGCTGAGATCACGATTCCCGGTTTCCCTGATCCGAATATCACGCATCCGAACATTCGCTTCCAGCAGACCAAGACCCTGCCGCGCGAAATGACCCGCACCGACAGCAACCCGGTGAAGTATGTGCGCACCCCCACTAGTTCCCTCCCCCGCGAGGCGGGGGAGGGCGAGGGTGGGGGGGGATATCAAGCACAACCTATGCTCAGAAATGAAAAGCCCGGCTGGGGCCTGAAAAAACTCTCCACACGCGAAAATCCGCTGGTGGTATTCACCCTGATCTCGCAGGCGGTAGTCGGCGCTTTTCTGGTGTTGTTCTTCGGCCCGCTGTTCGGGTTGGAAATGTTGGCCGCCGATGCGCATCCGATCGCGCGCCCCGCCTTCCTGTTCGGTATGATCGGTCTGCAAACGCTAGCGCTGGTGCTCTCCACTTTGCATCTTGGACGGCCGCATCGCTTTTATCGCGCCTTCAATAATCTGCGCTACTCGCCGGTATCACGCGAAGTGGCGGGCATCGCCGTGTTCTACAACCTGCTCGGTGCGTACACCGTCATGAGCGCCTTCCCGCAACTGGGCCAGTGGCTGTCGCCGGCGTGGCTGTCCACGCTGACGAGCGTGAGCGGCTACGGTGCGGCGCTGTCTGGCCTGGCGGCACTGTATTTCATGCACAAAATTTACCGCATTCCGGCGCGGCCATTTTGGAACCATTGGCAAGTGCTCACCAGCTTCTATGGTTCCATGCTCATGCTGGGGCCGCTGGCGGTCGGCTTAGTGTTCGCGCCGCTGGCTGAT
>JAUXTZ010000190.1 GCA_030681095.1 Burkholderiales bacterium | reverse complement strand
TTTTATCCTACTGACACCATGCTGTCAGGAGCGCCTTGTTAATCTCGTTTTGCGTAATCAACCCTCACCGCAAAAAAGGAGATAGCAATGAGTGACACGGCAATGAAGCAAGCTGGCGCATTTAGTTGGAATGAATTGATGACCACCGACGTGAAGGGCGCCAAGGCGTTTTATGGCGAACTGCTGGGCTGGGGCATGCAGGATATCAACACATGTGGCATGGACTACACGCTGGTCAAGCTGGGCGATAAGGAGATCGGCGGCATCATGGCCATTCCAGATCAGGCGGCAGGTATGCCGCCGGCCTGGGGGGCTTATGTCACGGTAGATAATGTTGACGCGCTGCTTTCCCGCGTCGAGAAACTCGGCGGAAAAGTTTGCGTGCCCCCGCAAGACATCCCCGATGTGGGGCGTTTTGCCGTGATTCAAGACCCGCAAGGCGCTATGCTGTCGCTGATCAGTTATCTCAAGCAGGGTAGTTGAAATGGCGAACCGTTACTTCACACAAGACACGTTTGATTTTCTCGCGGCATTGGCGGCCAACAATCAGCGCGAATGGTTCGACGAGCACAAGCAAGACTATGAAGCAGCGGTTCGCACCCCGGCCTTGAACTTTATTGGCGACATCGCCGCTGATCTTGCCAATATCTCCTCGCACTTTCTGGCTCTGCCCAAGAAGGTGGGTGGCGCTTTGATGCGGGTTCACCGCGATATTCGTTTCGGTAAAGACAAACGGCCCTTTAAAACCAATATCGGTATCCAGTTCCGGCATGAAGTGGGTAAGGACGTGCATGCCCCGGGCTATTATCTGCACATCGAACCCCAAGAGTGCTTTGTGGGCGTCGGTCTCTGGCGCCCCGATGCGCCCGCCCTGGGCAAGATCCGCGATGCCATCGTCGACAAGGGTGATGCCTGGCTGACGGTGCGGGACGATAAAATTTTCAATCAGAAATTTTCACTCGCGGGCGATTCGCTCGCTAATCCGCCGCGTGGCTACGCCAAGGATCATCCCTTGCTGCAAGACCTCAAACGCAAAGACTTTATCGCGATCGCCAAGTTGAGCGACGCAGCCGTTACTTCAAAAAACTTTCGTCCCAAGATGGTCGAGCATTTTGCTGAGGCCACGCCCTATATGCGCTATCTATGCAAGGCGCTGGAATTGCGGTTTTAGGCATGCGCCGCGCCGACCGCCTGTTTCAGATCATCCAACATCTGCACCACGATAGAGTCATCACCGCGCGTGATTTGGCCGAGGTGCTGGAGGTCTCCGAGCGCACCATCTACCGTGACGTGAAGGATCTCTCGCTCTCCGGCGTGCCGATCGCGGGCGAGGCGGGGGTCGGTTATCGACTGATGCGGGGCTTTCACATGCCGCCGCTGATGTTCAATGAAGAGGAGCTGGCGGCGTTGTTGCTCGGCGCGCGCATGGTGCAGGTGTGGACCGACAAAAGCCTGGCGCGCGCTGCTCATCAAGCGATCAGCAAAATCGAAAGCGTCATCCCCGAGCACCTCAAACCCGAGCTTGCTCGGACAGAGCTGCTCGTCCCCGATTTCAGTATCAGCCCGGAAGTGGCGGCCCATCTCGCCTTGTTGCGCGGCGCCATCAAGCAGCAGCAAAAAGTCAGTTACGACTACATACGCCAAGATGGCCAACACTCCAGCCGCATCGTTCACCCCCTCGGATTGTTCTACTGGGGCAAGGTGTGGACGCTGGTGGCTTGGTGTGAACTGCGAGATGCATTCCGCCATTTTCGCCTCGACAGAATTCAGCGCATGGAGCAGCTGAGCGAACCATATCAATTTCTCCCCGGCAGAAGCTTGCAGGATTTCCTGGGTACGGTGTGTGATGAATATTGAGCGCTTCAGCGCTCGTGTCTGCGCGGCTTATTGTTCCGGGCGAAAGCCATCGGTCAGTGTTTTCATGAATGCGATGATGTCTTCCTCTTCGCCTTGGGTGAGGCCGAGCTGTCCCAGTTCGTCGCGGTTTACATTGCGGGCGACTTCGGGCGCGGGCCAGCACTTGCGTTTCATGGCTTCATCTTCGTCCACCAAGGGCTGCTCGCACAGGGGCCATTTGTCGCGATTGTTGTAGAAGGCCATCACGCCTTCCAGCGTGCGGAAGTAGCCGTTGTGCGTATAGGGCGCGGTGAGCGCGATGTTGCGCAACGTGGGTACTTTGAATTTACCGTCTTCAGCTCGCTTTTTCAGCGTGCCGCCCAGGCCTCGATCTACATACGCCTCGCCTTCCGGATTGTGGGCTTTGTCCTGGCGGTAATAGGGGTTGGCTGGGTTGCGCGGCACGCCCAGATTGTCGTAGGTGAAGTCGGTAAACAGCACGGGGCCGCCCTTACGTTCCGGCTTCGTGGGATGGCAGGCGGCGCAATTGCCCTTTTTTTCGTCTTCAAATAAACGCAAGCCGCGTTGTTCTTGCGCGCTGAGTTGCGTCTTGCCCGCCAAATAAAAATCATATTTCGAGTTGAAGGGCGAAAAGGTTTGCGTGCGTAGAAAAGCAGCCAACGCCTCAGCAATGCGCGTGTACGCGAGGCCGGTTTGATCCAGCGCATCTTCGCCAAAAACGCTTTTAAAGAGGGGCGCATAGCTAGCGGCGCGAACCTTTTCCACTACGCTGAGCGGGTTGGGGTTGGCCATTTCCAAGGCATTCAGAAACGGACCCTTGGCTTGCTCTTCCAGCGTGGCGGCGCGGCCATCCCAGAATTGGCCGCCCTCGTAGTGCTTTTCTTTGCGCTCATATTTAAATTTGGGGCTGTAACTCGCGTACAAAATACTGGGCGTGTTGCGTTGGCCCATGCGGCCAGGCAGCACGCCTTTGGAAGTCGGCGCACGATCATCCGGATCGCTGAAGGCGCGCTCGGGGGCGTGGCAAGTGGCGCATGCTTGGCCCGCCGGTTCGGACAAGCGCGTGTCGAAAAATATCATGCGCCCCAGTTGTTCTTTGGGCGTCAGAGAGATTTCGTCGGCCTGGGCAAACGGCAATATAAAAGCAATCAAGCAGGCTTGAACCAGCCTTACACTCATGCTGCACACTATCAAGATGTTCCCCTCGCTGTGGTGCTCATCTTGAATAATTCCGCGCACCCTGCTTTGCATCCACATGAACCAAGCCGCGCCATGGCCGCACGTGGCCTGCAAAACCTCGTGCACGGAAAAGAACGGCCAGGCATCAGAACTTGTAATTCATGCCAAGTTCGAAATTACGCGCTGCCCCCGGGAAAATCCCGTCCGGGTTGCGGCTGGCAATATATTTCTTGTCGGTCAGGTTGCGCACGGTACCGAATACGCTGAGCTGCTTGTCGACGGCGTAGTGCGCGTTGAGGTCGAAGGTGGTGTACGCCGGAATCACGCCGCGCCGACCATCCGCACTTTCGGCAATGGTGTTTTCCGTATCGACGAACTGGCGCGAGACGTGATAGGCGCCGAGGCTGGTTTTCAGCCCGCCGACGCGGTAGCTCACGGAGAGATTCGCGGTCAGCTCGGGCGCATAAGGCAGGCGATTTCCATTGCGATCGATGCCGCCGACGATCTTGGTGCTGTTGAATTTGGCGGTCGGCACCCAGGTGGCGTTGGTATCCACGCCCCAGCCTGCGCCGAGGTCGTAGCCGATCGCGCCTTCCAGCCCCTGGTTCAGGGTTGCACCGGCGTTGGTCGCGGTGGCGCCGACACCGCCCGATTCGGACTGCGGAATGATCTGGTTGGAAAAGTCCATGTGGAAGGCGGTGGCCTCGTAGCTTAGGCGCTGCGCCGTTCCGCGCACCCCGATTTCGAAGTTGTTCGAGCGCTCGGCGTCCAGCAGCTGATCGACGCCGGAGCCGCTGATCGCGGTGGCGACCATGGCGGGCGAGAAGCCCTTGAACGCGCCTGCAAACAGTTGCGTCTGCGGTGCAACCTGCCAGGTCGCGCCGATGCCGGGCATTACTTCGGTGTTGCTCGATTCGCCGGAAAGACCGGTCAGTTCATTTTTGCGGCTTTGGTTGTAGGTTTCGATGCGCAGGCCGGGCGTGATCGCGACGCGCTCGTTGAGGATGAAACGGTTTTGGCCGTAGAAGGCGATCCCTTGCGCTTTCTGGGTGTCATCTTCGGTCAGGTCGCCGGAACGTGCGTTGGGGTCGGTCTTGGAGCGGACCTTCTGGTTGTTCAGTTTGTCGCTGTGCAGACGAATGCCGATTTCAGCTTCATTCTTGATGCCGAAGCCATCGAAGCCGATGTGCAGGCGGCTGTCCAGGCCCATCATTTCGAAGGCGCGATTGTTGCCATTCATGCAGTAAGCACTGCCGTTGCAGGCAACGAAGGTCGTGCCATCGGCGCTGCGGGCTTGCACCTCCCGGCGCCAATAATCGCGCGTCAACTGGCTCCAATACAGCAAGGTATTGAGCTTGACGGCGTCGTTGATCTGCCACTCATGGTTGATGTCGAACGAATTGCGGTCGGTCAGGAAATAGTCGTTCGGCGCCGGATTCTTGGTCGGGTCGTCGCGGAATTCGTTGGGTCGCAGGCCGACGTAAGAGGTGTTGACCTCATTGTCATAGTGGGTGAACTTTGCCCCGACCCATTGATTGTCTCCAATCGCCATGCCGCCCTTGATCACGGCATCATTCAAGTCAAAGGCGTTATTGCGAAAACCATCGCCTTGCGACTTGACCAGGCTGATGCCGCCAATCGCGTTGCCCGATGAAGACGAACCGCCTGCATCGAGCCCGATCAGCCCGTAACCATGGGAGCCTGCTTTGGCCGTAACTGTTGCGCCTTTTTCAGGATCCTTGGTGATGTAATTGATCACGCCGCCAATCGTCGTCGGCCCGTAACGCAAGCCTGCCGCGCCCTTCAGGACTTCAATGCTTTGCATGCGCTCGATACGCGGGCTGTAATAGGATTCGTTCGCCAGGAAC
The DNA here is from genome assembly GCA_030681095.1 of Burkholderiales bacterium. Classification (GTDB taxonomy): domain Bacteria; phylum Pseudomonadota; class Gammaproteobacteria; order Burkholderiales; family Thiobacteraceae; genus RBG-16-58-11. The sequence continues at coordinate 5,209 of JAUXTZ010000190.1, read as the reverse complement.
AGACCCGGCGCAACAGGTACGCCGTCCTCCAGCACCAACAGCTTCTGGCTGCGGTTGGGGTTCAGGCCGCGCATCCCGATGTTCGGAATAAAACCATACCCTTCTTCTTCGCGTACCACCACGCCCGGCACGGATTTGAGCGCGTCCTGGGTCGACAGGGGTTGCATGAGTGCCAGCTGTTCTTCGTTGATGATCGCTACCGAACCGGGTTGCTTGGCGATCGCTTGCTCGCCCTCGCCGATTACATCGATTCGTGGCAGCTCAATCTCTGCGGCAAGCGCATGAACTGGAAAACTGATGACTGCCGTTGTGGCCAGAGCGAGGCAGAGTGGCTTGATCTTGTGGGTCTTGCTGGTCATGTAAATGCTCCTTGCGTCTAAATAATGGCTGGCTGACGCAAGGCATGCGACTGGCTGGCTGGTTGATGAATGGATGTTGTTGCGGGTGCTGCTTTTTATTGCGCGTCGCGCGGATCGGTCACGAAACCGATCTTGGTCAGCCCTGCGCGCGCAGCGTCGGACATGATCTGTGCGACATGCTTGTAAGCCAGTTCGCCGTCGGCGCGGAGGTGGATTTCAGGCTGCGGCGTCTGCGCGGCGGCCTCATTCATGCGTGTGCGCCAATCGGCTTCGCCGACTGCTTGGCCGTTCCAAAAAACGCGGCCTTGGGCGTCGATCGCAAGCTGAATATTTTCCGGTTTGGTCACTGCCGGCGCGCTGCTGGCATGGGGAAGCTCGATCTTGACCGCATGCGTGAGCAACGGCGCCGTGACGATGAAAATAACCAGCAACACCAGCATCACATCGATCAGCGGGATCATATTGATCTCCGCAACCGGTTGCTGACCGCTGCCTTTACCGAATCCGCCGAAAGCCATTACGCAGCTCCTGTCGCAGGGGCTGGCAGAGGGGTGACATTCGCCGTGCGATCTGGCGTTTGCGTGCGAAGGCCGGTGGACATGAAGACGAACAAGTCATGCGCGAAGCCGTCCAACTCCGCCAGCACTAGACGATTGGTGCGGGTGAAAAAGTTATAGGCCAGCACCGCTGGGATCGCGACCGCTAAACCGAGCGCGGTCATGATCAGCGCTTCGCCGACCGGCCCCGCCACTTTATCCAGCGTGCTTTGTCCGCTGAGACCAATATTGATCAGCGCGTGATAGATGCCCCATACCGTACCGAACAGCCCGACAAAGGGCGCGCTGGATGCCACCGATGCGAGCACGGTGAGGCCGTGTTCCAAGCGCGCGGTGTCTTGCTCGATGGCGCGGCGCAATGCGCGGGTGAGAAACTCGTCCGACGGCGCGGTTTCGATCAGTCTTTGGCCGGTGCGATTGCGATATTGATCCGCTGCTTTCAGGCCGTGATGCGTGAGGTGGGAGAACGGATCGCGTATGCCTTTGGCGCGCACATAGCTCGCTACAGCATCCAAATCCGGCGCGTCCCAGAACATGGCGAGAAAATCCTGGCGGCGGCGTTTCATGCGCCAATTTGCGGCCGATTTCTGCACGATCAAATACCAGGTGGCGATCGACATGAGTGCTAGCACCGTCAGCAAAAACGTGGCCACCCCATCCGTGTGTGTCAGAAAATGGGCGAAGCCCAGGTCTTGTTGCATGCTTAACTCCTTAAACTGAATGAAATGGGAACCACGACCCAAGCGCCGATACGCTCGTCGCCGAGGCGCGCGGGTGCGAAGCGCCAGCGCCGCACCGTTTCCCGGGCAACGCTATCCAGCCGCGAATAGCCGCTGGACTGGTGCAATTCAATCTTGGCCGGCAAGCCGTCGATGCCAACGAACACGCGCAACGACACGCGCCCTTCCTCGCCCAAGCGGCGCGCGAGCGCGGGATAAACCGGCACCGGGTTGTCGAGATAGTTGGCATCGAAGCGCGGCGGGGTTAGTGCAGCCGCTGGGGCGGCGGCAAGCACTTCGGTCTTCGCCGGTTGCGGCGCTTCGCTTACCGCAGCGGGCATCGGTGCGACCATGGCGCTAGCGGTCTCACGCGGCGTCGCCAGCACAGACGCCGGTGCGCGCTGGACTGGGTGAGCGCGTTCAGCCGTTTGCGGTCGCGCGAGTTCCGTGCGCTCGGGCGTGATTAGACGTACTTGCAGCGCTTGCGGCGGAGAGATGATCGGTTCGCCGCGGCTATGCAAAGCGGCCCATACGATGGCGAAATGCGCGGCCACCACCAGCGTCAAGCCAAGGGGCGACTGGGGGCGGTGGGTGCGCGTAAGCCAGGGCGAAAGCGGAAATGTATTCATCAAACTCAGGCGGTCAGTGCGCTGGGCATGGGGATCAGGCTGATGTCCGGGGCGCGGCCCCATCCACCAAGGCCTCGCTCATGCGCGAGCACAGGCCCCGCAGTTCGTCGCCCATGCCATCTTGGTTCGCCAGGCGATCAAGCAGATAGGCGGCATGACGGCCGGATTGGCCGCAGCCGGTGAGGGAGTAGCGCAACAGATGATCGAGCGCCCCGGCAAGCAGGGTGGCAGGTAGAAAAGGCATAGCGGCTCTCCTAATTAGGTAGCAATCAGTTGTTCACTGGCTGGCTATTGGGGCGGAGAGCCCGGTGGCTGGCTAGACCCATCAAATCGATGGGTGGCTTATTTCGTGAGGATCAGTTTTCCGTTCTTGGTCAGACGCAACAGGTAGCGCTCGCCGGCGTGCTCGATCACCAGCACCGAGCCAGCGCCCAACAAATCTTTGGCGCGTGCTACGCCGTTAAAGGGAAGGGGCGCCGGTTGGGGCGAGTTTTGGGTTGGGCGCGAAAGGTTCATGGCCCGTATATTAATAAGAACCATTCTCATTTGCAAGCGATAATGTTAGATGAAGGCGGCGAAGCGATATGGGGCTGGCTTGCGCTGAGCCAAGCGAGTCGATAAAGCCCTTTGTGTTTCAATAGGTTATTTTATTAGTACAGCAAGCTCACGATCGCGAAATAAGTCAGCAGCGTCAGCACATCCTGCAGCACGGTCGCGATGGGGCCGCTGCCGAAAGCCGGGTCCAGGTGCATGCGCGACAACACCCAAGGAAAAAGCAGGCCGATTGAGGTGGCGAGGCCGCCGGCAACGAATAGGCTTCCCCCTACCGCCAAAGCCAGGCGCACTTCACCAAACACCCACCACACGACGGGGAAAGTCAGGCCGCCCAATACCAGGCCGATGATGAGCCCGGTGCGCAATTCACCGCCCAACAGTCGACCGATGCCGACATGCGACAGTGACAGTCCGCGCACCGTAACCGCTTCGGTTTGGGTGCCGATGGCGTCGGCCAAATACACCAAGGCGGGTATGAAAAACGCCAGCGCCAATTTTTCGTTCAACGCTGCTTCAAAGCGGCTCATCACAAACGTGGCGAGCGCACTGCCTATCAAGCCGACAATCAACCATGGCAGCCGGTCGCGCGCTCGGCGCAGCGGCGGTGCATCCATCGCATGGCGCGCCACCATCGTTTCGCGTTTGATACCGGCTAGCCGGTGTAAGTCTTCCACGTGCTCGTGGCGCAGGATGTGCAGCAGTGCCTGTGTAGGCACAACACCCAGCAGTCGATCTTCCGCATCTGTCACCGGCACGCTGGCGAGTCCATGATGTAAGGCAAAAGAGGCTACTTTTTCTTGATCTTCCTCGGGGCGAACGGTCGGTGGATGCGGCTGCATGGCCTCGCCCATCAGGCGCTCGGCGGGGAGTCGGAATAGGTTGGCGAAGGTCAAAAAGCCGAGCAAACGATCTTGCGCATCCACGACACAAATCAATTGCGTGTCTTGCAAGGTGCGATCGACTAAAGCGGTGCGCACCATACCGGCTGTTTGATCAGCCGTTGCGCGCATGATTGCCGTAACCAGGTGAGCGCCCGCGGTTTCCGGCGCGAGGTGTTGAAGAAGAGCATCCATAGACGGATGGTACCGAATAATGGGCTTGCGAGGAGGCTACAAAAAAATCAGCGCAGTTTCATCTCGCCGCGCTTGAAGGCGTGGAACGCGCTTTGGTAATACGCCACCGCTTCATCCAGCAATCGGTTATCCATGGTGGTTGGTTTGGCCTCGCCAGTTTGCGGGTCGATGTTAAAGGCGTCAGCGCGCTTCTTGGGTCCTAGCACGATCAGCTTGTCATCTTTGTAGTAACCCAGTTCCTGATAATTGCTGATGAAGGCGCGCGGGGCCATTTGATTTTTCTCGAATACCGATTGGCCGAAGAAGTGATCGTCACCCGGCAGGCCAAGCGTTTCCAAGAGGGTTGGCGGCACATCGAGTTGGCTCACCACGCGCTCGATGCGGCCCGGTTTGAGCAAATCTGGCGCGTAGAAAATCATCGGGATGTGATAGCCCGGCACCGGTAGCCGGGTTTTGCCCGCAGCTGAGGCGCAATGGTCGGCGACGATGACAAACAGCGTGTCCTTGAACCAAGGCTTGGTCTTCGCCTGATCGATGAAGCGGCCAATAGCGTAGTCGGTGTATTTCACCGCGCCATCGCGCCCACCGGGTGAGGGGATGTTGATGTGCCCTTGCGGGTAGGTATAAGGCCGATGGTTGGAGGTGGTCATGATCTGCGCTAGGAACGGTTTGTGCGCCGCATGCACCCGATCCAATTCGCTCAGTGCATTGTCGAACAGCGACTCATCCGCCACGCCCCAGATGTTCGAAAACACAATGGAAGATTTCGGAAAAGCGGTGCGGTCAACCACGCGGTAATCGTTGCCGGAGAAAAACACATTCATATTGTCGAAGTAGCCATACCCACCGTACAGGAACAGCGTTTCATAACCTTGATGGCGCAAGATTTCCCCAACTGTAGCGAGATGGTCGTTATCCGGCCGGCGCACGATGGCCTGGCCCGGAATCGGCGGTGTGCCGAGTGCTAACGCCTCCAAGCCACGCACAGTGCGGGTGCCGGTGGCGTAGAGACGGGTGAACAGCAAGCCTTCCTGGGCGAGCTGATCCAGGCGTGGCGTGATGCCCTTTGTGTTGCCAAAGATACCCAAATACTCAGCCGACAAACTCTCTACTGAGATCAGAACGATATTGCGCGCCGGTTTGGAGAACGGCATGCGCGTGCTATCCCATGCTTCACTTTCATCTGGTTGCAAGGCCAGCGACACCGGCTCGCGCTCCACACCCAGCTCGGCTAATATTTTCGCCGCCTGCGCGTCCGTCATCGTGCGGTAGAAGCGATCGTAATCCAGTTCGTTGCGGCGAAACGCGGCGGCCAGT
>JAUXTZ010000183.1 GCA_030681095.1 Burkholderiales bacterium | reverse complement strand
ACCGGCGTCATTCCGGCGAAAGCCGGAATCCAGATTCGGTGCTAAAACTAGATTCCGGCTTTCGCCGGAATGACGCCGTAGGTAGTTCAACGCATGCTCTTACTTACGTTATTCTTAATAAGTAGGGCCAAAACGGCGGATTGCACGCCTATTTTTCCTCTATTGGCCGTGGCGAGCATGCTAAACTTTTGCGCTAGTACGAGTAGGGTGTACCGAGCTAATCAATAAGCAGTCGGGGAGAACAAAAAATGGATTGCCCGTTTTGTGCTGAAGAGATCAAAGAAGAGGCGATTGTCTGTCGCTACTGCCAGCGTGAAATTGGCCCGTTTCGGCCACTATTGAAGCGCTTGGCGGCCTTGGAGGCCAAATTCGGCGAAGGCGAGGCGTTCACGCCGATCGATGAGCGCCTCAATGCACTGGACGAAAAACTCGACGCGCTGCGCGAGCATTTGGAAGTTGCGTTTACCGCTGAACCGGGCGGCCCACCCGGCTCGGTTACAGTGGTAGGACTGCGCCCTGTCGCTGCATTCTTTTCTTTTATTGTGCTGCCGATCGCCTTATTGCTCGCGGCGCATGCCGCGACCGTGCTGGTCTATGATTTTCCGACCTGGGTACTGCGGGTTGTTTCCATTCTTATTCCGATCCCAATCGGTTTTTGGCGGGCTAACACGCTCAGGCGCCCCCTCTGGTCCGATGCGCTGGTTGCCCTGTTCGTGGGCGCGACAGCAGTGGCTTCCATGTCCGTGGTGCTTGCATGGTATGACAATGCTTCGCCCTTGCCGCAAGATGGGAGAGAGTGGCGCGAGGTCATCGATTACGCGCTCAGCATTGGACTAAGCTATTTGACGGGCACTTTCATTGGTCGTTGGCTGGTGCGTCGCCGTCAGGTGCAATCGGGTTCTGGGAAGATGGCGCTGGAAATCGCGCGCATCATGTCGGGCAACAAAGAGCCTTCCAAAACCGTACTTATTCGCGCGCAAGCGGCGGTCAAGCATGTGTCCGCCGGGATGAGTTATGTGGTTCCCATCGTTACCGCAGCCGGTGCGCTGGTGACCGGCTTGCGGAAACTGTTTGAATGAGAAAACTTATTTCGTGATGACCAGGCTGACGACCGTGCTGCCCTTGCGGCCTGCATCGTCGGTCACCTCAACCTTGATGTCGTGTTCGCCGGGCGGGATTTCAACTTTTGCCATGTCGATGCCCTTGTCGCTGACGAAAGGTTTCACCCGGTCGGTCAGATCTACCAGCGGTGCTTTGAGATAAGTTACCTTGACTGAGGCGGGATCGATTTTCGAACCACCGCGCGGCTCGAACTGGAATTTCAAATCGAACGGCCCTTTTATCTGACCGTCCGTCGGGCTCATAAATTTGACGCCCGGACCACGCGTTAGCCCGCCGCGTGCGGCAAACTTGGCCGCTGCGGGTAGCTTGGCTTCTTCATTCGAAATCAATTGTCCTGCTGACGATAGACCAGGCATCAGCATGAAAATAGAAGCAATGATGACGAGTGGCATTACAAGTTTGCGGTCGTTCATGGTGTTGGCTCCCGTAATTAAAAGGTGAAGAAAACAGTAAAACAGTCGATTAATATTCCGGTCGACACAAGGTCTTTACTGTTCGGACAAATAGCGTACATGAGTTATCGTATTTTTCAAATCCATTGTTTTTTAGTCCAGGGCATTAAAAATGCATGCTAAATCAATAAAATTTGCGTTCAATCTGGCCGTCGTGCTCGCAGTGGCGTTGCTAAGTATGGCGCCTTCCCATGCGGCGGAGGCCGAAATAGCGAAAGGCAATGCAGGCCGCTCCGTGCAGGATATTACAGCCGCAATGTCTTACTACAAGCCGGATCCGGAACTAGCGCGTTCAGCGCGAGCAAAGATTGGGGCGACGCCCCCCGCAACCGATTCAAAACGCGATCTGGCTAATTTTTATCGCGAACGCGGCCAGGCGGCAGCCAGCCTGGGCCTGATCGAACAGCAAATTGCCGATCTGCGCGAAGCCTACAAGCAAGGCAAAGGCCTTGATCTCTATGCTTCAATTATTGGCGATCTCGCCGCGGCGGAAGCCAATGGCGGCAATGTACTTATCAGCGCTGAGCTACGGCGGGAGCAGATTGAGTTGGCAGGGAATTTCCCTGCGAAATCGCTAGTGCCTTATACCGTGCTTGCGCGGCAATATGCCCTGTCGGGCGATATCAAAGCGGCGAGCAATGCCCTCAATGAATCCGAATCCGCTTATGAAAAGGCGAAGTCCAACCCAAGATCGCCATGGGCAAAAAACCAACACCTATGGAGATATCAAATCGAATTGTCGCGCGCTCAGATTTTGTTGGCGCAAGGCAAAGCAAAAGAAGCGGAGCAGGCAACGCGTCTTGCCTTGGATGCTTGGCATGCTGATTCAGAGCCCTTTAAAAACCGTATCGAACAGGGTGGCGGTCAGGCCGAGAATGTGCGTGAACTATTGGGTGAATCCATTGAGCAAGTGCTGGCGAATGCGATGTTGCAACAAGGCCGCGTGGTTGAAGCTGAAATAACCAGCCGGGCGATATTAAGCAAAATCCTGAAACGCACCGGCCGCTATTCCCCGGGGACAGGCAAGGCATTGACTACTTTGGCCGGGATTATTAGCGCCCAAGGACGCTATCGCGAAGCCGCTATTTTGGCGCAGGAAGCGTTGGAAAGCTTAAGTAAGGCAGGGGTGCCGCCACATTCGTCTTACTACGGAAACGCAACGAAACGATATGCCGAAGTCTTGGCGCTCGATGGAAAGTGGGCAGAGACACTGAAGCAGTATGAAACGCTTGCGAAGACGCTGGCTGCCATGCCTGAGACGCCATCCGGGTTTTCGAAAGGAGACCTGATCTGGGGGATGAGTTTGGCCAAGATGGGGCAAGCCGCGAAAGCGATGCCGATGTTGGAGCGCGAGTTGAAAGGAAAGGCCGCGACTTTTGGGGAAGATCACTATGAAGCGGCAGAGGCGCGTGCTGCATTCGCGATGGCCTTGGCGGGCACAGGTGATATCGCTCGCGCAGGGAGTGAGTATGGCCGGGCCATCCCTGAGCTACTCAACCGCGATGCCAATGACGCAGATGAAGAGGGCGGGGGCGCGAAAAAAGCGCGCCGCCGCGCCATCCTGCTTTCCAGCTATATCGATTTTCTACACAAAGCCGCAAGCCAAAATCCAGCAAAGGCAACAGAATTGGCCGCCGAGGCGTTCCGCATCGCAGACGTGATTCGCGGCCAATCCGTGCAAAAAGCGCTGGCTGCGAGCGCGGCGCGTGCGGCGGCGAATACACCCAGCTTGGCGGAGCTGGTGCGCAAAGAGCAGGACCTCGGGCGCGAGATCGCCGCGCAATTTTTTCTCTTAAGCGATGTGCTGGCCTTACCGCCCGCCCAGCAAGACGCCAAAGCCGTAGCCAATCTGCGTGCATCGATTGATGCGCTGCGCGCTGAGCGCACGCCGCTTAAAAAAGAAATCGCCACCCGTTTTCCAGAATACGCCGAGCTGGTTAGCCCCGCCCCCTTGCTTGCGAGTAGCGTGAGCAAGCTGCTGCAAGGCAAAGAAGCGCTGGTCAGCTTCCTGGTGAGCGACGAAAGCGAGTATGTATGGGCGGTGCACAAAGATGGGCGCATCGCTTTCTCGCGCCTAGGCATGAAGCGAAGCGAATTGGCCGATGCCGTCGGCCGCTTGCGCAAAGCGCTGGATGCCGAGGCGACTGCGGTGGAAGAGATTCCGCAGTTTGATTCCGACTTGGCCTACCGCGTTTTTGCGGCAACACTTAAGCCCGTGGAATCGATTTGGCAAGATGCCGATACCTTGCTGATCGTGCCCGACGGCGCGCTATCGCAATTGCCGGTGGCCTTGTTGACGACGCAGCCGGGTAAGCCGGGCAAAGACCTCAACAAAGTAAGCTTTACCGGGTATCGCGCCCTCCCATGGTTGGTGCGCAAAGTCGCCGTGGTGCAATTGCCTACCGTCAGCGCGCTCAAAACCTTGCGTGCGATGCCCGTGGCAAAGCCTGGCCGACTGGCTTTCGCCGGTTTCGGCGATCCTTACTTCAGCAAAGCCCAGCAGGTTGAAGGCGCGCGTGAACATAAAGAGAGCCCTGCCCCGGTTAGTGCAGGAGCAGGCGGCACGACCACGCTAACCAAGCGCGAGGCGGTGGATGTGGAAGAGCTGGCGCAATTGCCGCGTCTGCCCGACACGCGTGAAGAAGTGAATGCGATCGCACAAGCGCTGGGCGCGAATCTGGCTCAGGATGTATTCATCGGCGCGGCGGCGAACGAGGCCACCGTCAAACGCATGGATCTGAGCAATCGGCGCGTGATCGCGTTTGCCACGCACGGCTTGGTACCGGGCGAACTCAGAGGCTTGAGCCAACCCGCACTGGCGCTCTCTTCACCCGCCGTGGTCGGCGGCGATGGCGATGGCTTGCTCACGGTAGAAGAAATCCTGGGCCTCAAACTCGATGCCGACTGGGTGGTGCTGTCCGCGTGCAATACCGCATCGGCGGATGGCGCGGGCGGCGAAGCCTTGTCCGGCTTGGGCCGCGCGTTTTTTTACGCCGGCACGCGCGCCATGCTGGTGACCCATTGGCCGGTGGAAAGCAGCGCCGCGCGTTTGCTCACCACCGGGCTATTCAAACGCTACGCGCAAAATAACGGCACCAGCCGTGCGCAAGCCTTACGTGCCTCTATTCTGGATATGATCGATAACGCACAATTTAAAGCGCCGGGCGCGAAGCAGCCTGCATTTGTGTATGCGCATCCGATTTTTTGGGCGCCCTTCGTGCTGGTGGGCGATGGCGGAGTCTAAGGGGAATATGCATAACTGTGACGGCTGTACAGCCTGCTGCAAAGTCATGAAAATCCGCGAGCTGGATAAACCAGCGCACACCTGGTGCCAGCATTGCACCATCGGAGTGGGCTGCGGCATCTACAACACCCGGCCCGAGTCTTGCCGGGTGTATGAGTGCATCTGGCTACAAACGCAACGCATGGACAAACCGATTGCCTTTGAGCTGCGCCCCGATAAGTCGCGCGTCGTCATCGGCACGACCAATCACGGAGAAGAAATCGTTCTCTACGTCAGCCCGGATCGTCCCGATGCTTGGAAGCGTGGCGGGTTTGAAAAGCTCGTTGCTGAATTGTTGTCCAAAGGCAAAACCGTCTGGGTGAGCTGCGAGGATAAGCTGCAAAAACTTTAAGGGTTTTGGCGGGTGGCAGTAGCTGTTCAATCACGAATATGAATATCGAGACCTATACTTATTCATTTGCTTAAAAGTTCTTCTGATATTCGATCTTCAGGTGCAATGTACAAGCCGAGGTTGTCACAAGCAGACTGAACGTTTCTGATGATATGGTCGAACTGATTCCCGCTTTCTTTGCCATACATCCAGTTTGCAATAGCAATTAGATTTTTGGCGCCTTGATACACATTTTTCATACTTGGCAAAAAAAATGCTTTCCCTACGATTGAATACAACGGTATGAGGGCCATGTCGCCGTAGAGCTTGCCCGATAACTCTCTGAGCTTTTCAAAAACTTCTTGCTGCAATTCAGGCTTTACTACGTTAGGGTTGTGAATGACGTATGCATAGCTAATGAAGATGTTTGCAATTTCTGCCATTGTTCTTTTCAGTTGCTGCACTGGCTCGATTATCATTTTGAGAAGAAGCTGCCCCAAAACAAAGACAACGACGCCAGCAAGAACCGTCTGACTTACTATGAGTATTTGCATACACTTTCCTTATAGGTCTAACGAGCCTGTAGAAAAAGCCGCCCACAACACGGCACCAGGGTCAAGAGCACCAGGGGCAAGTCTTGCCTTTTGCGTTTTCAAGGGCCTTATTTCATCACCGCGAAATTCACAATCGTACTGCCCACGCGCCCTTTGCTATCGGTGACTTGGATTTTGAGGTGGTGCTCACCGGGTGGGGCTTCTACTTTCGCCATGTCGATTCCGTTGGCGCTGATATAGGGTTTAATCCGCTCGGTGAGATCCACCAGGGGTGACTTGAGATAGGTCATCTTGACCGAGGCGGGGTCGATGTTGGCGCCGCCATGCGGCTCGAACAAGAGCTTCATATCAAAGGGCAGCTTCACTTTGCTATCCGTGGGGCTGAGCACTTTGATGCTGGGGCCGCGTGTCAGGCCGCCGCGCGCGGTGAGTTTGGCGGCTACCGGCAGCTTGGCTTCTTCGTCGGTGATGAGTTGCACCGCCGAAGCGAGGCTGGGCAGTAGGGCGAGTATGGTAGTCAGAGCAATCAGTCGTATGGATGTCATTTGTTTATTCATGGTCCTGGCCTCCGCGTTGGGGTTGAAGTAAACAATAAAACTAACGTGATTCGATGGATGAGTAAAGTGCCACTGGTTAATTTTGTGTACGCAGCGTCGCCGCAATTTCGCGACTAAATTTGGCAATGGCCCGGCTGTGTGCGGCAACCAAGTCTGCGTGCGTATTTCCTTCAACACCTTCGCGCACGACGAAACGGGCGGTGATGGGTTTGCTTGTCCCTTTACGCCGAACCGACCATTGCGCTTCGATGGTGGCATGGGAGGCGGGGGCGGATTCAAAGCGCAGGATGTCTAGCGCGATGCGAATGTCAGCCTCTTCACTCAGGGTTTGACCAAGCAGATATACGCGCGGTGCGTCTGCTTCAAGGGCGAGATTCGCGGCTAAGGCGCGCGCTACTTCACTCTTCAAGGATTGTGCCCAGCGGTGGGTGTCGCTGATTTCGACTTGATTCTCGCCGCTACGCAGCACGAGTTGCGGGCGATCCACGAGGTCGGGGAGGGTCACCGGCCCGATCAAGATGATTGGCCCCATTGCGGCACTTCGTGTATCCGGAATGGGCGGCGTGTTGAGGGTGTAGTAGTGGGTTTTGGGTGAAGTGCCGCAACCGAGCAGCAACAGCGTGCTCATGAATGCGAGAAACGTGCGGGTAATCGTCATGCTTATTGCTCCTTTTTGCCGCTCAGCAGGGCTTCCGGCTGACGGTCTAGCGTATCGGCGAGCGAACGGAGTGAAACCGCCGCGCGCGAGATTTCGCGCATGGTTTCGCGCACATCGAGTTGCAACGGCGAGTCACTGGCCAGCACGCGTTCCACGCCGGTGAGCGTGTGGCGCAGTTCTTCGAGCGTGGCGCGGATTTCCGGTGCGGTTTCATTGTCTAGGCGTTGCGAGAGTTGATCGACGCTTTTGAGCGTTACGTTCAGCGATTTCATCACGGTTTGGAGATCCGTGCCGATCTGCTCGAATTGAACTTTGCTCAGATTCTTAATCACCGTGGCGAGGGCGACTTGCAGTTCCTCAAAATTGCCCGGCACGGTCGGCAGTTCCATCGGCTGCTGTTTCGAATTCAAACTGACTTTTTTCGCCTCCTTGAAAAAGTCGAGTGCGATATAGAGCTGTCCGGTGAGCAGGTTGCCGGTGCGCAATTGCGCGCGAAAACCGCGTTCGACCATCGCCTTGAGCAGGCCGCGTTTGATGCGCTCCGCCGCATCGGCATGCTGCTTGCCGTCGCGCACGGCCAAGCGAATGCGTTTTGGATAGAGCATGATCTGTACGGGGAAATCGAACCATTCGCGCGCGGGGTCATACTCGACGCCCACTGATTTAACTTCACCCACGATAATGCCGCGAAAATCCACTGGCGCGCCGGGCGCTAAGCCGCGCAGCGATTCTTTGAAGTGCAAGACGAACAACTCCGGTTCGCCGTCGGGTGTTTTCAACGCGGTGGCATGATCTCGATGCAAAGTAAATTTCTGGTTTGCTTCAGCCGGGTTGTCGATCAATACGTTGGGCGGCGTTTCGAAGGCAATGCCCCCGATCAGGATCGAGGTGAGCGATTGCGTTTGTAGGCGCACCCCGTTTGCGTCGAGGGTGATATCGACGCCGCTGGCATTCCAGAAGCGCGAGAAGCTGCCGACGAAACGGTCGTAGGGCGCGTGCACGAAGATTTTGAGATCGATCCCCACACCGCTCTTGTTCAGATCGTAAGCGGTGACCTCGCCCACCTTGATCTGCCGAAAATAAACCGGCGAGCCTACATCGAGTGAGCCGAGTTCCGTCGCGTGCAGCAGAAATTGGCGTCCGGGCAAGCCCTCGGTCAAGATGGGTGCAACCTCTAGGCCAACGAATTCGCGTTGCCGGATTTTGGATTGGCCAGCGCCCACCGCGATGTAGGCGCCGGAAAATAAAGTGCCGACGCCGGATAGCTGCCCGCCACTGAAGCGCGGCCGCACCACCCAGAACCGGGTGTCCTGCATCATGAGCAGCTCGGCTGATTGGTCGAGGCGAGCCGTTACCAGCACGTGGCTGCGATCCGGTGCGAGCGCTATCGTTTTCACCTCGCCGATGGTGACATCTTTAAAGCGGATGAGGGTTGTACCTGCTTCCAGGCCCTCTGCGCTTTGGAAGCGAATGGTGACAGTGCGGCTCATGTCGCGCACCGCATCCACGGCGAGCCAGGCGCCGATCAGCGCGGCGATGGCGGGGATGATCCAGATTAGTTGCGGGCGTCGGCGTTTTGCCGCGACAACGGCTTGCGGCAGATCGTCAGGAATTTTGGTCATGTTTTACTTTCGCGTGATCCCAAATGAGGCGAGGGTCGAATGTCATGGAGGCGAACATCGTCAGCACCACCACCGCGCCGAAAGCGATGGCGCCGGGGGCGGCTTTGATGGTGGCGAGCGATTGCAGTTGTACCAGCGCCGCCAGCAAGGTAACGACATAGATATCCAGCATCGACCAGCGGCCGACGAATTTAAGCAGCCGATAGAGGCGGGTGCGCTCCCGTGCGCGATGTGCGTGGCGGTGCTGGATGGTGAGCACCAGATAAGTGAGCGCGATGAGCTTCGCCAGCGGCACCACGATGCTGGCGAAAAACACCAGCAGGGCGAGCGGCCAGGAGCCGGAAGACCAAAGATAGATTACGCCGCTCAGGATGGTGTCGCGTTGCGAGCCGAAAAGGGAACCGGTCTCCATGATCGGCAACACATTGGCCGGAATCAGCAGAATGTAGGCCGCGATCATGAGTGCCCAGGTGCGCGCGATACTGTCTCGCTTGCGCGGGTGGAGCGGTGTGCCACAGCGTGGGCAGCATACATGCTGCGCCATGCCGGGCGGACGCGATACCAAACCACAAGTATGGCAGGCATACAAACCCAGCGAAGCTGCGGCTACATAGCTCATGTGGATTCCCGATGGGGTATGGTTAGCCACAGATCGCGGGCGTTGAAATTGGAGGATAGCGCCGCGAACAAAGGCATGAGTGCGGCAAAGGACCACAAAGCGATTCCCGGTTCGATGGAGGCCAGATGAGAGAGCTTTACGATAGAGACCAGCAAGCCGAGCATGAACACCTCGACCATGCGCCAGGGTTGCATCGCGAGCACCAGGCGTAGGCCCCAGGGCGCCGGGCGCGGCGTGGTTAGCAGCCAAATCAACAAGGCGAGCTCCAATGCGGGCACGAGAATAGTGGTGATAAACACCAGCACGGCAATCAGGGCCGAGCCATCATGCCAGAGGGTGTGCACCGCACCGAACAAAGTGCTGGCGTGACGATTGCCCTGCGTTTCAATCCCGGCGATGGGGTAGAGGTTGGCGATGACAAACAATATCGCGGCGGTCATGGCGAGCGCCAAGCTGCGCTCACGACTATTGACGGTATTGCGGTAGTGCACCGCGCCGCAACGCGGGCAAGTCGCGACCCCACCTGGCGGTGGCGTGACTTCGTGTTGCAGCAGGTCGCAATCGTGACAGGCGATAAGCGGAGCTAGCGTGGTCATCGGTTGATTATCGTTATGGGGGCCGAATATCTTAGCGGCCATTTTGCTAAGCCATCTCCGCCGCCTGCTGCGCCAACAACATGTCGACCACGCCTGCCGGCATCGGCTCGCCGAAGTGGCGGCCTTGCATATGCGTGACGTCAAGGCTGATCAGGTAGCGCACGTCGTCTTTTTCTTCCACGCCTTCCACGATGGTATCCAGCTTAAGCGCGTGCGCCATTTGCACGATGGCTTGCACAATGCGGCGGCCGTCTTCGGTGTTGAGGCGCGCAGTGAAGGAGGCGTCAATTTTCAAGGTGTCGATCGGCATGGCGTGCAATTGCGCGAGGCCGGAGTAGCCGGTGCCGAAGTCGTCGATGGCGAGGCTGAAGCCGGCGGCGGCGAGTTCGTTCAGGCGTTTGGATTCATAAGACACATCGAGCAAGGCCACGCTTTCGGTGATTTCCAGCACGATGTCTTGCGGGAGTAAGCCAAACCCGTTGAGTTTGTCGAGCAGGCGTTCCTGAAAATTCGGCGCGAAGAGTTGGGCGCGCGAGAGGTTGACCGCCGCCGTCACGTTGTAGCCATCACGGCGCCAGGCTTTCAGCCGTTCTAGCGCATGGTCGAATACTTGTTCGCCTAGATCGTGGATCAGCCCCAAGTGCTCGGCCATGGGGATAAAAACATCGGGCGGCACCCAGCCTTCCTGGTCGTCATGCCAGCGCGCGAGCGCTTCCAGGCCGATGATGCGGCTGCTGCGGGCATCCACCACCGGTTGATAGAAAACCTGCAACTCCCGCGCGGCGATCGCTTGCGCCAGCCGGGCTTGCATTAGCACCTTTTCGCGCTTGAGCACGGTGCCTTGAATGTTTTGGAAGAATTGCACGTTGTTGCGCCCAATGCTTTTGGCGTGAAACATGGTGTGATCCGCCAGACTCATCAGTGTCTCCGCATCGTCGGCGTCGTCCGGGTAGATGGCGAAACCGACCGAGATGGTGAGCTGGGTTTCGATGCCGTCGATGTCGATGCTTTGGCGCGCCACTTCGCGCAGACGCTCGGCGATGTGGCGGAAATCGTCTTCGCTGTTGCTGTCGGTGAGCAGCACCACGAATTCGTCGCCGCCCCAGCGCGATAGGGTATCCACTTCGCGCAACGTGGCGGCGAGGCGCCGGCTCAGGGTGAGCAGCACGGTGTCCCCCGCCTTGTGGCCGAGGGTGTCGTTGATTTGTTTGAAGTGGTCGAGGTCGATGAAGCCGAGGGCGATTTTGCCGTTATTGCGCTGCGCGCGCGCGATGGCTTGATGTAAATGTTCTTCGAGCAGCACGCGGTTTGGCAATTGGGTGAGCGCGTCGTGCAGCGCAAGTTGCGTGATGCGCCGCTCTTGTAAATAAACCGCAGTGATGTCGCGCAAAATGCCGCGCAGGCTGACAATTTGCCCATTCGCGCCGGGGAGGGACAGCAGGCGGCATTCCACCCAAATCTGCTCGTTGTCTTCTTGCAGCATGCGAAAGCGCAGCGTGGCGAGTTTCCGCTCGCCGGCGGCCAGCTCGGCAAAAGCCGCGAGCAGCATGGCGTGGTCGTCCGACTGCACATATTGCAGCAGCGGCCCAAGGTAGCTGCGCGCGATGGTGTGCGATGCGCCGCACAGCTTGACCCAGGCGATGCTGGCGGCGACCAGGTTGCCGTTCGGGTCGAGATCGATAATTGCTTCCTCCAGCAGATTCAGCGTTTCTAGCATCGCCTTGCGCTTGGTTTCCTCCTGCCGCACCTGCGTGACATCGCGCAGCAGCGCGACGATATGGCGCGCAGTTTCCACCGTGGTCGGCAAGAGTTGAAAGCGGGCGAGGAAATGCCGCGGTCCATCCGGAAACGCCAGCGTAAATTCGGCATGGTATTGCCCGCCGCTGAGCAGGACTTGGCTCGCCGCCGACATCAAAGCCCGCCCGAGCGCCTGCGGCAGCACGGCAATCGAGCGGCCGCGTGGCTCATTCGGCAGCAGCGCGAGGAAGGTCGTGTTTTCCGTCCACACGTTATGAATGGTTTGGTGTTCGTCGTATTCGATCACCAAGTCTTCGGTCGCGCCAATCAGCGCCTTGAGTCGCGCCTCGGTGTCACGCAAACCTTGTTCCGCATTGCGGCGCACCAAGGCCAGTGCCAGTTCGTTGGCGACAGTGCACAGCAGCTTAATTTCTGCCGGGTGCCAGGCGCGCACCGGGTCTTCGCAAAACAAGCCGACAAAACCCGACATCTCGCCGCGTATGAGCAAGGGGATGCACAGCACATTGCCGATCCCCACTTGCCGGAACAGTTCGCGCTCGGCATCGGGTAGATCCGCCACCGCAGCGGCGAGCACCATGCCAACATGCAGTTTGTCGCCAAGCCCAGGGTAATCTTGAAACGAAATGCGGCGGAAGGCATCGTGGCGGTTGAGCATGCTCGCCCCGGCGGTCGACCAGGTGGACGCAAGCCGTGCCGCAGGATAATCGTGCGCATCGACGTCATTCAGGAACAAGCAGCATTGGCTGACATCAGTGGTTTCCACCAGCAGCCGCAGCACTTCGGTCCAGTTTTCCTCGCTGGTATTTTCAAGCAAGAGCAGGGTGATCTTGGACAGCGCATCGAGATAGCGCTGATAGAGCAGCAGCTCGGTGCTTGAATCATCGGCAGAGGAGGTGTGCTCAGTCACCGGCGGGGTGGGCTAAGAGGTGATTGGCGATACGCACGTAATCGGCGACGCCGAGATTTTCCGCGCGCAGTATCGGATCAATGCCGAGTGCGGCAAAGTCGTGATCCGTCAGATGAGCTTTTAAAGCGTTGCGCAAAGTTTTTCGCCGGGTGGAAAAAGCCGCAGACACAATCTTAGCAAACATTGCCGGATCGCGTGCGGGGTTGGGCAGGGGATGCAGCGGCCGCATGCGCACGAAGCTGGAGGTGACCTTGGGCACGGGGTGGAACGCTTCTCCCGGCACATCGAACAAATGCACCATATCGAATCGATATTGCAGCATGACCGAGAGCCGACCATAGTCGGATGACGAGGGGGCAGCGACCATGCGCTCTACCACTTCTTTTTGTAGCATAAAGTGCATGTCCACGATGCGCTCGGCAAAATCGGCGAGGTGAAATAACAGCGGTGTGGAAATGTTGTACGGCAAGTTGCCCACGATGCGCAGCTTGTCTCCGATTTTAGAAAAATCAAATTTAAGCGCATCGCCTTGGTGAATCGTCATGCGCGCCGGAGGAAATTCGGCATGCAGCTTCGCAATCAAATCACGGTCGATTTCCACCACATGCAGATGCGGCAGTTGCGCCAGCAATGGCCGGGTGAGCGCGCCCAGCCCCGGGCCGATTTCCACCAGCGTGTCGCCGGCTTGGGGGCGAATCGCCTCAATGCAAGCACGCACGAAGTGCGCATCGCGCAGGAAATTTTGGCCGAAGCGTTTTTTGGCGTGATGCATAGTAGGCGTCAGGCGTCAGGCGCCAGATTGTGGCTGGCCATGTCGCGGGCGGTTTGAATCGCGACCTGGAGGCTGCCGCTATCAATGTTGCCCGTACCGGCGAGATCGAGTGCGGTGCCGTGATCGACCGAGGTGCGGATGAAGGGCAGCCCGAGCGTGATATTCACGCCGGCGCCGAAGCTGGCGTATTTCAGCACCGGCAAGCCTTGGTCGTGGTACATCGCCAGCACGCAATCGGCTTGCTTCAAACGATCTGGATTGAATAGCGTATCGGCCGGCAAGGGGCCGACTAAAGACATGCCCGTAGCACGCAGCTTGTTTAAAACCGGTTCGATGATCTCGATTTCTTCCCGGCCGAGATGTCCCGATTCACCGGCATGTGGATTGAGGCCTGCGACCAAAATGCGCGGGTGAGCAATGCCGAAACGTTGGCGCAAATCATGATCGATGATGCGCAGCGTGGTCTCCAAACTATCGGACGTGATCTGCGCCGGAATATCTTTCAGCGCAAAGTGGGTCGTGGCCAGCGCCACGCGTAGGCCGGCGCCGGCAAGCATCATCACTACCTGCGGCGCGTTGGCGCGCGCTTGGAGGTATTCGGTATGTCCTTGGAAAGAGATGCCCGCATCGTTGATCACGCCTTTGTGCACCGGTGCGGTCACCATGGCCGAGAATTCGCCCGCCAGGCAGCCGCTGGCTGCGCGGTCGAGTAAGTCCAGCACATAGCGGCTATTGGCGGGGTTAAGCCGGCCCGGTTCGCACGCCGCGGCAAGGGGGAAGTGCAGCACGCTGAGTTTGCCTGCGGTGCGCGCCACCGGTCGGCTCGGCGCATAGTCTTTCAATTCAAGGGCAAAGCCTAATTGTGCTGCGCGTTGTTGCAACAGCGATTTATCGGCCAGTACCACCAGATCAAACGTGCGCGCTTCCTGTGTCAACAAGACACATAAATCAGGGCCGATGCCGGCGGGTTCGCCGCTGGTGAGTGCAATCGGAAGGGATGGGGAGGCGGGTGTCGGCATGAGGATAAAATCTTTTGCCGCGAATTAACGCTAATTAACGCGAATTAAAAAGCGTGTGAGCGGGGTTAAACAATTAGCGTAAATCGGCGTAAATTCGCGGCTAAGGTTTTCGCTGTGATTAACGATCATCAGACCGAAATTCGACATAAGCCCGATCGCGCAATTGGCGCACGAATTCCTGGTAGGCCTCATCTGCTTTGCGTTCGCGAATTTCCAGACGTGCTTTGAGTTTCTGTTTTTCTTGGGTGACGTCTTCGCGGCGCCGTTCCAGCACTTGGATCAAATGCCAGCCGAAGGGAGAGAGAGTCGGTTCGCTGATGGCATTAACCGCCAGTGCATCCATGGCCTTTTCGAATTCCGGCACGGTGTCGCCGGGCGAGAGCCAGCCGAGGTCGCCGCCTTTGGCCGCAGAGCCGTCTTCGGAATGCAGGCGCGCCAATTCAGCGAAGTTGGCGGCGTTGTTGTCCAAGCGTTCTTTGAGCTCGGTCAGGCGTCGTTTGGCATCGGCCTCGGAGATCAATTCATTGGTCTTGATCAAGATGTGCCGAGCACGCGTTTGGGTGACGACCAAGGGAACGTCGCGCCCGCGTTTATCGATCAGTTTGAGCAGATGAAAGCCATTTGGGCTGCGCAGCAAGCCGCTGTTCTGGCCTGGTTGTAGCGCATTCAATGCGTCGCTGAACAATTGCGGCAGCCGGCTTGCCGAGCGCCAGCCGAGTTCGCCGCCTTGCAGCGCGTTCGGTGCATCGGAAAAGCTAGCCGAAACTTGCGCGAAATCGACACCCTTTTTGAGTTCGGCCAAGGCTTGCTCGGCGCGTGTCTTGCGCGTTTGAATCTGCTCTGGGCTGGCTTGTTCGGGTATTTGAATCAGGATGTGGCCGACGTTGAATTCGGTGTCGCTACCTTGGGCCGCGGCTTGGCTGGCGAAGAAATGCTCCACTTCGCTTTCGGTGACCGTGACGCGATTGTCGGCTTCGCGTTCTTTCACGCGTGAAAGAATGATCTCGTTGCGAATTTGTTCACGAAACTTGGAAAAAGTCACCCCGTCTTTTTCCAGTGCCTGGCGAAAATTATCCAGGCTCATGTTATTGCCCTCGGCGATGCGTCCGATCGCTCGATCCAGCATGGTGTCGTCAACCCGGATGCCGGTCTCGGTGGCGAATTGCAGTTGCACCTTCTCATTGATGACGCGCTCCAGCAATTGCTTTTCCAAGACTTCGCGCGGCGGCAATTTGATGCCCTGGCCTTCGAGTTGGCGCTGCGCGACACGCAGGCGCTCATTGAATTCATATAGCGTGATTACGTCGTTGTTGACGACTGCGACGATGCGATCGACCAATTCGATGCGCGCGCGCTGTGCCCCAGCTGGGGCGGCCAGGGTGACAAAAAACAGGGCGAACAGAATGCGGACTAAAAAGAAACGCTGCATGGTTTAAAAGTCGTCCAGGTTAAGGTCTTCCGCTTGCGATTTGGACTGGGTGAAACCGCCGATATTTTGTTTGAGTGTTTTCAGCGGATTGGTTCCCAAACTCGATAATCCGGAGAGTTCAAGTTGAAGGAAAAGAGCGTTGGTGGTTTTCTGCGTTGCGGTTTGGAAGCGGTGTGCCACCACGCGTACCGCCCAGCAGCCTTCCAGGTATTCGATGCCGCCCAGGGTTTCCAGGGTTTTCTTGTCTTGGATTGAGTAGTTCCAGCGCCCCATGACTTGCCAACGCGGGGCGACCGGCCACTGACCGGATAGATCAACTTGGCGCAGGGTATTGCGATTGAAACGGTAAGTCAGGTTAGCGAGTTTGCCGGGTGCGGGGTTATAGCGCGTGCCGACGTTGTATCTTTCCGTGTGGCTGGTGTTGGGGTCGTATTGCCAGGCGGCATCTGCCGACCAAGCAGGCGAGATTTGCCCGCCGATACTGGCCAGGAAGTCGGAAATCTTATCGGTGGGCGCAGGTGAAGTCAGTGCCACACGCGGTGCGCGGAAGAAATAGCGCTGTGCCACGGCGGCGCGCACCCGCTCCTGTCCGGTTTCAGATTCAATGAAGCGCGAGGTCAAAGCCAGTGTCGCTTGGTTCGCATCTGAAATGCGATCACCCCCCGTGAAACGATTCTCAGAGAATATTTGCGCAAAGTTGAAATCGGGTTCGCCGGAATCGAAAATAGGCATCCGGCTTTGATCTTTGTAAGGTACGTAGAGGTAATACAAACGCGGTTCGAGCGTTTGCGTCAAGGCTTGGCCAAACAGGCTGGCTTGGCGCTCGAAAGCCAGCCCACCATCCAGGCTAAAGATGGGTAGGGTGCGGGCTGCGCTGGTGTCGTACGTACGTGTCGTCCCGGTCGCATCCGGTAAGGTGGTCGATTGTTTGTCGAGATTGTATTGGGTGTAATGCAGCCCCAGCTTCGGCGTGAGGTAACCGTAAGCGCGCGTGAAAGGCACGCTGAA
>JAUXTZ010000182.1 GCA_030681095.1 Burkholderiales bacterium | reverse complement strand
CGATCCACAAGACAAGCGCCCCATCGACGGCATGCTGCTCTCGCGCATGAACGAAGCGCAGTTCCATCGTGGGCCGGACGAGGGGGGGTTGCACACCGAGCCCGGCGTCGGCTTGGCCCATCGACGCTTGTCTATCATCGACCTCTCCTCCGGCCACCAGCCCCTGTTCAACGAAGACGGCAGCGTGGTCGTGGTGTTCAACGGCGAAATCTACAATTTCGTCGATCTGATTCCTGAGTTGCAAGCGCTGGGCCATACTTTCCGCACGCGCTGCGACACCGAAGTCATCGTGCACGCATGGGAACAATGGGGCGAGGCCTGCGTGACACGCTTTCGCGGCATGTTCGCGTTTGCCTTGTGGGACCGCAATCAAGAAACACTGTTTCTGGCGCGCGACCGTATGGGCGTGAAGCCGTTGTACTACGGTTTCGCGCAAGACGGCATGTTGATCTTCGGCTCCGAACTCAAAGCCTTGACCGCCTATCCGGCCTGCGGGCGAGAAATTGATCCGTGCGCCATCGAAGAATATTTTGCTTACGGTTATATCGCCGAACCGCGCACCATCTACCAGCATTCATACAAGCTGCCCCCAGGCCACACGCTCACCCTGAAACGCGGCCAGCCCGTGCCGCAGCCGCGCGAATATTGGGATGTGCCGTTTCAGCCCATCGCCGCGATCACGGAACAAGAAGCGCAAGAAGAGTTGCTACGCTTGCTGCGTGAATCAATCAAAATTCGCTTGGTATCTGAAGTGCCGCTGGGCGCTTTTCTGTCCGGTGGCGTGGATTCGAGCGCGGTGGTGGCGATGATGGCGGGTTTGTCGAACGAGCCGGTGAACACCTGCTCCATTTCCTTTGGCGACCCCGCATTCAATGAATCCGAATACGCCGCACAAGTCGCCACCCGCTATAAAACCAATCATCGCGTAGAGCAAGTCGATCCGGACGATTTCGATCTCATCGACAAGTTGGCCGCGATTTATGATGAGCCGTATGCCGATAGCTCGGCGATCCCGACTTACCGCGTGTGCGAATTGGCGCGCAAGAGCGTCACCGTCGCTTTATCCGGCGATGGCGGCGACGAAAATTTCGCCGGCTATCGGCGCTATCGCTGGCACATGAATGAAGAGCGCATGCGCGGCCTCGTGCCAACATCAATACGCCGCCCCTTGTTCGGCATGCTGGGCCGCGTGTACCCCAAAGCCGATTGGGCCCCGAAAATCTTCCGCGCCAAAGCCACGCTCGAAGGCATGGCGCGCGATTCGGTCGAAGGCTACTTTCACAGCATCTCGCTGTGGAGCGATGCCATGCGCGATCGTTTGTTCAGCCCCAGCTTCAAGCGCGAGTTGCAAGGCTACCGCGCGGTGGAGGTCATGCAGCGCCACGACGCCCATTCCCCCACGGATGAACCGCTCGCACGCGTGCAATACCTCGACATTAAAACCTATTTGGTCGGCGACATCCTCACCAAAGTCGATCGCGCCAGCATGGCGCATGCGCTCGAAGTGCGCGAACCGCTGCTCGATCACAAGCTGGTGGAATGGGCGTCGTGCATACAACCCTCGCTCAAATTAAATGGGCGCGAAGGCAAATATATCTTCAAAAAAACCATGGAGCCCTACCTGCCAGACGATATTCTGTATCGCAAAAAAATGGGTTTCGCCGTGCCCCTGGCCAGTTGGTTTCGCGGCCCGCTGAAAGAGAAAGTACGCAGCGCCGTGCTCGGCCCGGTACTAGCTCAGACCGGCTACTTTAACGCCGACTATCTGAGCGAGTTGGTGGAGCAGCATCAATCCGGCTTGCGCGATTACAGCACGGCGCTGTGGACGTTGCTGATGTTTGAATCGTTCTTGCGGCAAAACTGCGAAATCCCCCCTGCCCCCCTTTTGCAAAGGGGGGAAACACCCTCTACGCTCGACGAGAGACACCCCCCTTTGAAAAAGGGGGGCAGGGGGGATTTGCCTTTCACGCCGATACAAGCACCCAACCCAAACATCCCATAACCATGCGCATCCTCCACGTCCTCGACCACTCTATTCCATTGCACAGTGGCTACACTTTTCGCAGCGCGGCGATTTTGCGCGAGCAGCGCGCTCTGGGTTGGGATACCCACCACCTGACAGGCCCGCGGCAGATCAAATGCAGGGTGGCGGAAGAAGATGTGGACGGGCTGCATTTCTTCCGCACCGCCCCCCCGGCGGGGTTGATGAGCAAGCTGCCGGTGCTGAATCAGTTGTCCGACATGTTGGCGCTGGAGCGGCGGCTGGACGAGGTGCTGGATATTGTGCGGCCCGACATCGTGCATGCGCACTCGCCAGTGCTGAATGCCATCCCCGCACTACGCGCGGCGCATCGCTGGGGCATTCCGGTGGTGTATGAAGTGCGCGCCTTCTGGGAGGACGCTGCGGTGGATCATGGCTCCACGCGCGAAGGCAGCCCGCGTTACCGTCTCACGCGCTCGCTGGAAACTTACGCCTTCAAAAATGTTGATGCCATCACCACGATTTGCGAAGGCTTGCGCGCCGACATCGTCGCGCGCGGCATCCCCTCAGATAAGGTAACGGTAATTCCCAACGCGGTCGATATCGAAAAATTCTCCGTCGGCGGTGCGCCGGATGAAGCGCTGAAAGCGCAGCTAGGACTTAGCGGTGCAAGAGTACTTGGCTTCATCGGCTCGTTCTATGCCTATGAAGGGCTGGATTTGCTGCTAAGCGCAGTGCCACGCATGCTCGACCAAGCGCCGGATGTGCGCGTCTTGCTAGTGGGCGGCGGGCCGCAAGACGATGCGCTGAAACAGCAAGCGCGCAAACTCGGCATTGCGGACAGGGTGGTGTTCAGCGGCCGCGTGCCCCACAGCGAAGTGAATCGCTACTACGACTTGGTGGACGTGTTGGTGTACCCGCGCCACTCGATGCGTTTGACCGAATTGGTTACCCCATTGAAGCCATTAGAAGCCATGGCGCAGGGCCGCTTATTTGTGGCATCCGACGTGGGCGGTCATAAGGAACTGATTCGCGATGGTGAAACCGGGGTGTTGTTTAAAGCAGGCGATGCGCAATCCTTGGCGGATAAAGTCTTGGGCTTGCTCCGTTCACCCGAGCATTGGCCGGCGCTGAAACAAGCGGGCCGCAGATTCGTGGAGGAGGAGCGCAATTGGACGGTATCTGTGGCGCGCTATCAGAACGTGTATCAAACGGTTCTCGCCGGGTGTCGTAAATAGCGATGAATCCTGCCAAGTTACGCATCGCCCTCATCGGTCCCCTGCCGCCGCCCTCGGGCGGCATGGCCAATCAAACCCGGCAGCTGGCCGGGTTGCTGACGCAAGAAGGGGTCAGTGTGGAGCTGGTGCAAGTGAATGCGCCCTACCGGCCGAGTTGGGTCGGCCACATCAAAGGACTGCGTGCCGTGTTTCGCTTGCTGCCGTATTTTTTTCATTTATGGCGCGCCGCGGGCCGCGCCGATTTGTTTCACATCATGGCCAACTCGGGTTGGTCCTGGCATTTATATGCGGCGCCGGCCATCTGGTTCGCCAAATTGCGCGGACGTGCGGTGGTGGTTAATTATCGAGGCGGCGAAGCGGACGAATTTTTTTCGCGCGCCTTTACCTGGGTTAAGCCGAGCCTCAATCGGTCAGACGTAATTGTTGTGCCCTCTGGGTTTCTGGAACAAGTATTCGCTAAGCGCGGTTTCGCTACCTGTATCGTGCCCAACATCGTCAATCTCGAACACTTCTCCGCTGGCGATGCGGCACGGGCGAACGCACCGCACATTCTTGTCGCACGCAATCTGGAACCTTTGTACGACAATGCCAGTGCTTTGCGGGCCTTCGCCATCATCCGACAACAGCATCCAGGAGCGCGCATGACCATCGCTGGTACCGGCCCCGATCGCAGTGCGTTGGAAGCGCTGGCCCAGGAGTTGAAGCTGACCGATGCGGTGACCTTTGCAGGCCGAGTAGAAAATAGCGAGATGCCGCCACTCTACCAAACGGCGCACATCGCATTAAACCCGAGCCTGGCCGACAACATGCCGATCTCAATTTTGGAAGCATTGGCCAGCGGCGTGCCAGTCGTCAGCACCGATGTCGGCGGCGTACCGTTTCTGGTGGAAGATGAAAAGACCGCGCTGTTGGTGCCGCCGCGCAACCCAGAGCGGATGGCGGAGGCCATGCTGCGCTTGTTGCACGATCAACTGTTACGAGAACGCTTGGTTCAAACCGGGCTGGAACACGCGCGACGGTTTGCCTGGGAAAGCGTGCGGGGGAAACTCTTTTCGGCGTATGCGATGGCGCTAGGCGGGTCAACGTGGGCGAGTACGCCGGAGGTAAGATAAGCATGGCCGATCTCTATACCCAGTTGGTCGCACATACCCTGTTTCCACTGCATGAACGGTTGAAACATCACACAACGGTCGCGGTGCGACGGGGGATGGAGCGATCTCAATGGTGGCCGCCCGCACGGTTGCGTGAATTGCAGGTTCGGCGCTTACGTGAACTGCTGATGAGCGTGAACGAGCACGTGCCCTACTATCGCGACTTGTTTACGCAACTGCGTTTCGATCCATCGCGTGTTAAAAGTTTGGATGCGTTGCATACACTGCCGTTCTTGGCCAAGGCCGACATTCGCGCCAATACCGAGCGGATCAAAGCCAACAATGCGCAAGGCTTGGCGCGCTTCAACACCGGCGGTTCCAGTGGCGAGCCGTTGATTTTTTTCATCGGCAACGAGCGTGTATCGCACGATGTCGCCGCCAAATGGCGCGCCACGCGCTGGTGGGGCGTGGATATCGGCGATCCGGAAATCGTGGTGTGGGGCTCGCCCATCGAGCTAGGCTCTCAAGATCGAATACGTATGCTGCGCGACAAGTTGCTGCGCACCAAATTGCTTCCCGCATTTGAAATGTCGTCGGCAAAGCTCGATGGCTTCGTGGCTGAGATACGTGCCATGCAGCCCAAGATGTTGTTCGGTTATCCGTCCGCCCTCGCTCATATCGCCGCGCATGCCGAGGCAAAAGGCATCAAGATGGATGACCTGGGTATTCGCGTTGCTTTCGTCACCTCCGAAAAGTTATACGACCATCAGCGCGAAACCATCCGGCGCGTGTTTGGCTGCCCAGTGGCGAACGGCTATGGCGGACGCGATGCGGGCTTCATCGCGCACGAATGCCCGAGCGGCGGCATGCATCTTACCGCTGAGGATATCCTCGTCGAAATCATCGATCCGAGCGGTCATCCGGTACCGGCAGGAGTAGCTGGTGAGATAGTGATCACGCATCTCGCGACGAGCGATTTTCCGTTTATTCGTTACCGCACCGGTGATCTGGGCGTGCTGGACGATCAACCCTGCGCTTGCGGCCGCGGGCTGCCCTTGCTCAAAGAAATCCAGGGGCGCGCCACGGATTTCGTTGTGGCGCAGGATGGCACGGTGATGCATGGCTTAGCATTGGTGTATGTGATTCGCGATTTGCCAGGTGTGAAAGAATTCAAGATCGTTCAAGAAAGCTTGGCTCTCACCCGGGTATTTTTAGTAACTGAGGCAGGCTTCCAGCCAGAAAGCGAGCAAACGATCATGGCTAATTTCAAGCAGCGCCTCGGGGCCGGGGCCGACATTCAAATCGAACGCGTTGCAGCGATTCCCAAAGAAGCATCGGGCAAGTTCCGCTACATCGTCAGCAAAGTAGCGGCCAGTGGTATAGGGGGCGGGGCATGAGAGATCTTTTCGTTGTCGGAGTGGTATTCGGCCTTTTGCCTTTAGCTTTCTCTCGGCCCTACATCGGGCTCTATCTCTATTCCTGGCTGAGTTATATGAACCCCCACCGCCTGGCCTGGGGCTTCGCCAGCACCATGCCGTTTGCCTATATCGTGGCCGTGACGACGCTTGTCGGCTTGCTCTTCTCCAAAGAACCCAAACGCATGCCCTGGACACGCGAGATGACGGTGCTTGCCTTGTTTATTTTATGGACGGTGGTGACGACGGTCTTTGCGTTCTTCTCCGACCTGGCATGGGAGCAGATGGAGAAAATATTTAAAATCCAAATCATGATTTTTCTCACACCCTTGGTCATTACCAACCGTGAACGGCTGCATGGCTTGGTTTGGGTAATAGCGCTGTCCCTCGGTTTTTACGGGGTAAAGGGTGGGATATCCACGATAACGAATGGCGGGGTTTATCGTATTCAAGGCCCGGAAGGAACGTTTATCGCTGGAAATAACGAGATCGCCTTGGCGCTGCTGATGACTATTCCTCTAATGCGCTATTTGCAGTTGCAAGAGAAACGCAAGTGGTTGCACTTGGGTTTGGGCGGAGCCATGATTCTGACTGCTTTGGCAGCCATTGGCAGCCAATCGCGGGGCGCGCTCGTGGGGGCGGTAGTGATGGGGACCATTTTTTGGTTGAAGAGCCGCAATAAATTTCTTTCTACCATCATGATCGTCGCGGCTGTCGGACTCGTGGCCGCGATAATGCCTCAGGAATGGTATGACCGCATGTCTACGATTAAGACGTATGAGCAGGATCAATCGACCCAAGGCCGGGTCAATGCCTGGTGGACAGCATGGAACGTGGCGAAGGATCGTCCGACGGGCGGCGGTTTCGAGATGTTCCGAGGCCCAATATTTCGTATCTATGCGCCCGAGCCGGAAAATGTACACGACGTGCACAGCGTGTATTTTGAAGTGCTCGGCGAGCATGGCTTTGTTGGCCTTGGCCTATGGCTACTGTTGGCTTTACTCACTTGGCTGACGGGCTCATGGGTGATCAGAAATGCCAAGCGCGATCCGGAAAAGCGATGGGCAGCGGATCTGGCCGCGATGGGTCAGGTAAGCATGATTGGCTATTTTTCGGCCGGCGCGTTTCTGGGGCTGGCTTACTTCGATCTTTACTACCATATCCTCATGATCATTGTTCTGGCTAAGGTAATTATGCTGCAGGAAGCGAAGGCTAAACCGCACGTCGAAGTTGATATTGCTGAAAAGCGCGGTAGGGCGAGCGGTATGCGTAGGCTGGCGTAATCAGGATAAGCTGGTATGTCCATTCTGCGCGAGCCACTGCTCCAGCATCATCAACACCCAGACCATCACGCCGTAATAAGATGCATGGCCGCCGCGGTGCTGGTCCAGCAGCCGGTCAATGTACGCTGGCTGAACAATGCCGCGCTTGCGCAATGCGCTGAGACTGTCGTTCGCCAACGCCCTCAATTCGGGATGCGTCTGCATCCATAGCCCGAACGGCAAACCGAAACCATGCTTGCTCTTGTCGATTATTTCGCGTGGCAGGAAATCGGCAAGCGATTTCTTGAAGAAGTAGCGCAGATATTGCCCGCGCACTTTTTCGTCGGGCGTGAGCTCGGCGGAGAAAGCCACCAACGCTTCATCCAGCAAGGGGTAACGCACCGCCACGCCGCCCAATTCGCAAGCACGAGACACTTTGCGCAGATCGTTATCGGCCAGCGTGAATTTCATATCGAGGTGCAACATGCGGTTAATAAACGAATGCGATTCAGTTCGATCGTAAACCTCGCGCAACAGCGCTTCGGGTTGATTCGTCTGAATCTGTGCCAAAAAATCCGGTGTCAGGATTTGATCTAAGGGGTCGCGATGCAGAAAGTTATAAGTTTCGAGCCGATCCGGCAATGGGATGCGCGCTTGCTCGACATAGCTTTTGGCTTTGCGCAGCAGCCCCACGTTCGGCAGTGCGCCGCTCAGCGGTTCGATCAAATTTTGCCGCGCCCAGGCCGGCAGTTGCCAGTAAAGTTCAAACACTTTTTGTTTGGCATAGCGTGCGTTTCCGCCAAAAATTTCATCCCCACCATCCCCGGCCAGCATGACGCTGATTCCCGCATCATGCGCGAGTTTGGCGCAGTAATAAGCGGGGATCGCCGACGCGTTGCCGAAAGGTTCATCATAGGCGGCAGCGATCTTGGGAATTGCCGTCACTACATCCGCCGGCGTCAAATAATATTCATGGGGCCGGGTGCCGAAATGGCGCGAGGCGAGGCGCGCGTACTCCATTTCATCGAACCCTTCAGCATCGAAACCGATAGAGAAAGTATCGGCGGGCTTTCCCAGGCTCTGGATGAGGAAGCCGGTGACGGTCGAGCTATCCGTACCGCCGGACAGGAATGCGCCCACCTGCGGCGCATCCGCCGCCGTGCGCACGGCATCGCTCAGCAGCGATTTGAAGCGGCTAACTTTCCCCTCAGAGTTGTCCCCGCCATCGTCCCGATACACCAAGCGCCAGTAAAAATTTCGCTCCAATCGGCCTTGGCGCCAAACGACGCATTGACCGGGAAGCAGCTTTCCCACGCCGCTAAAAATGCTGCCCGGGCTCGGCACCATGTGGAAGAACAGGTAATTGAAAAGTCCTTGCGGGCTGAGCGCATTATTCACATCGGGGTGCGCCGCCACGGCGCGCGCGTCCGAAGCAAACACCAACCCCTTCGCGGTTTGGGCAAATGCGAGCGGCTGAATGCCCAGACGATCAATCGCCAGCAGCGCGACTTCAGCTTGCGCATCCACCAACGCCAGGGCGAATGGCCCGTGCAAACGCTCCAGAAAATTCGGGCCGTAAGTGCGATAGGCTTCGATGATGCTCGCCGCCCAGCCGTTTTGCTCGGCCTGTTGCTGCAAATCGGGGATTTCCCAGCGCGCTTGGCCGACCAATACGGCACTGAGATTACCCGCGCTATGCACGCTCACCGCATCGTGCGTTTGCCATGCTGCAACTGCGGCCGTCGAACTCGATACGCCAATCATAAGCGGGGTTGCGATACGCGCGGCCTGCGCCATGCCATTCAGGGCCTCAGCCGCCTCAACATTTGCCGCGCCGCCCATCCAACCAAGCAATCCAGACATTAGAGTGTATTTCCCTTGTTTACATCTGCGATAATCTTATCCGTATTCCCCGCTAAGTGTTTTTTTCGATTGGGGGAATGTCGGCTAAGAAAGCTCTGCGAAAGCATCATGGCGGGTCATTGCGAGCGCAGCGAAGCAATCTTGCTTTCCAAGCAATCAGACCTTACAGATTGCTTCGTCGCTACACTCCTCGCAATGACGGGCTGCTTCAGAGGCTCACTAACTCGAAAGCGTGAAAAGGATACCGGATTTGAGAGATTTCTGGCTTAAAGTTGATAAAAGCCTACGCCATCATGGGCAACAAGCGCTAAGCGCTCTACGCAGCCTGTGGTGGGGTAGTGCTCGCCCTCGCGCTGACGGCCCTATGTTTGTTGACGACTGCGGGCGCGCCGGTTCCATGGTGCTTGATAAAGCAACCTATGTCCGTTGATATTCCTGTGTTAAGTTTTATCGCGGTAATGTTGGCGATTGCATGGGTAACGTCAGTTGCGATGTTGTGTTTGACGTTTATGCGATCGCTTGCTGCTTGCTGGCGAGAGCCTGTGCTCAAGCATCCTGTTTTGGTGATTGAAAGTGATGATTGGGGGCCAGGACCATCCCACCATGCCCAAGCGTTGGAGAGTGTGCGCAAGGTTCTGGAGCAACATTGCGATGCATCGGGCCAGCCAGCCGTCATGACTTTAGGGCTTACGCTTTCTGTCCCCGATTTCGAAGTGATGGCTAAAGGAACCGGCGAGTATCAGGCCCTCTATCTCGATCATCAACGCTTTGCGCCTATTCTTGATGCAATCCAAGCGGGTAGTCGCGCCAAGGTATTTGCTTTACAACTTCACGGTGCAGCGCATTATTGGCCGCCTGCGCTTGTTCAAGCGGCGCAATTCGATTCCAAGGTGAAAACTTGGTTGACCACGGAAGCGGCGTTAGAAACCGAAAAGCTGCCCACCTATTTGCAAGCGAGATGGGTTGATGCATCCAGCTTGCCCTCACGGCCGCTTGACCCTGGGCTAATCTGGGCGGCGGCCAAAGAAGAAGTGAATTTATTTGAGCGGATATTCGGCATAAAGCCCGAGGTGGCGGTGCCGCCGACATTTGTTTGGAATGAACTTGTCGAGGATGCCTGGGCGATGAGCGGTGTGCGTTGTGTGATTACACCAGGCCAGCGCTACCACCACCGGGACCACGCTGGCGCGCCTAGCGGACACGGGGTTAGCATTTTTAATGGCCAACAAGGCAAAAATGGCCTTATCTATCTCGTGCGAGACCGCTATTTTGAGCCAAGCAAGGGACATAAAGCAGAAACCGCCTTGGCCGACCTGAAGCAAAAAGCAATTGAAGGTCGTCCATTATTGTTGGAGACGCATCGTTTCAACTTCACCGACGAAGGTGCGCAAGCGGCAATTGCCGAACTGGATAGGCTCTTGGGCTTAGTCCTTCTTGCAACGCCAAGGTTACGATTTATCGCTAGCGCAGATCTGGCAAGAGAATATCAAACACAGGGTGGTTTGGTGGAGCCTGGCTTTTTTATCCGCCTCAGCACATGGATCACCCGCCTGCACGCTTTACCGCGTTTTTGGAAGCTCGCGCGTCTAAGTGGATTGGCTGCGGTATTAACCGCTATCGGATGGCTGTTGCCGGCAACACCGATCACCGGCGGAGAG
>JAUXTZ010000111.1 GCA_030681095.1 Burkholderiales bacterium | reverse complement strand
CCGAAGGGCGAAACCCAGCTCACGCCGGAAGAAAAGCTGCTACGCGCGATTTTTGGTGAGAAGGCATCGGATGTGAAAGACACCGGCTTGCGCGTGCCGTCCGGCATGGCGGGCACCGTGATTGATGTGCAAGTGTTTACGCGCGAAGGCATCGAGCGCGATAAGCGCGCGACACAGATCATCGACGATATGTTGGCAGAGTATAAGAAAGACCTCGCCGATCGTATGCGTATCGTGGAAGAGGATTCCTTTGGCCGGATCGAACGCTTGCTGTTGAATAAAACGGCGAACGGCGGCCCTAAGAAATTAGCCAAAGGCACCAAGCTCACCAAGGCGTATCTGACCGAAACCAATCGTTACGACTGGTTCGACATTCGCTTGGCCAACGACGAAGCCGCGCAACAGCTCGAAAACTTGAAAGACAGCCTAGAGCAGAAGCGGCGCGAATTCGAGCAGATGTTTATCGAAAAGAAGAAGAAGCTCACCAGCGGCGATGAATTAGCACCCGGTGTGCAAAAGATGGTGAAAGTGTATCTGGCGGTTAAGCGCCGCTTGCAGCCAGGCGACAAGATGGCCGGTCGTCACGGTAACAAGGGTGTGATCTCGAAAATCGTGCCGGTGGAAGACATGCCGTATATGGAAGATGGTCGTCCGGTCGATATCGTGTTGAACCCCCTGGGTGTGCCGTCACGGATGAACGTTGGTCAGATTCTGGAAACCCATCTGGGCTGGGCCGCCAAAGGCTTGGGTCAGCGCATCGCGGAAATGTTGCAAGACGCGCAGCATTTGACGGTAGGCCAGCTACGCAAATACCTGGAAAAAATCTACAACAAGAGCGGCAAGACGGAGCAACTGGATACGCTGACGGACAAGGAGATCGTCGAATTGGCGGTGAATTTGACCAAGGGCGTGCCGTTCGCCTCGCCCGTGTTCGACGGCGCAACCGAAGAAGAGATCAAGGACATGCTGGAGCTCGCGGGTCTGCCGCGCTCCGGGCAGATCACCTTGTTCGACGGGCGCACCGGCGAAGCGTTCGAGCGCCAAGTCACCGTGGGTTATATGCACGTGATGAAGTTGCACCACTTGGTGGATGACAAGATGCACGCGCGCTCCACCGGGCCGTATAGCTTGGTGACTCAGCAGCCGCTGGGCGGTAAGGCGCAGTTCGGCGGTCAGCGCTTCGGTGAGATGGAGGTGTGGGCGCTCGAAGCGTATGGCGCGGCTTATACCTTGCAAGAAATGCTCACCGTGAAGTCGGACGATGTCACCGGTCGCACCAAGATGTACGAGAACATCGTTAAAGGCGATCACAAGATCGACGCCGGCATGCCGGAATCCTTCAATGTGTTGGTGAAGGAAATCCGCTCGCTTGCTATTGATATCGATCTGGAACGCAATTAAGACGATGGGGGTGAGGCAGTTTTCCTCACCCATCTCGATTTAGACGCCCCTACCTTTAGGAGTCGCACATGAAAGCACTACTCGATTTATTTAAACAGGTCACGCAAGAAGAAGAGTTCGATGCCATTAAGATCGCACTCGCTTCACCGGACAAAATCCGCTCTTGGTCTTTTGGCGAAG
Source organism: Burkholderiales bacterium (assembly GCA_030681095.1). Taxonomy (GTDB): domain Bacteria; phylum Pseudomonadota; class Gammaproteobacteria; order Burkholderiales; family Thiobacteraceae; genus RBG-16-58-11. The sequence continues at coordinate 1,340 of JAUXTZ010000111.1, read as the reverse complement.
TTAAAAAGCCGGAAACCATCAACTATCGCACCTTCAAGCCGGAACGCGATGGCCTGTTTTGCGCCAAAATCTTTGGCCCGGTCAAAGATTACGAATGCCTGTGCGGCAAGTACAAACGCCTGAAGCATCGCGGCGTCATCTGCGAAAAATGCGGCGTGGAAGTGACGCTGTCCAAAGTGCGGCGCGAGCGCATGGCGCACATCGACCTGGCGAGTCCGGTCGCGCATATTTGGTTCTTGAAGTCGCTGCCTTCGCGTCTCGGCATGGTGCTGGACATTGCACTGCGCGACATCGAACGTGTGTTGTACTTCGAAGCCTATGTGGTGGTTGAACCAGGCATGACCCCGCTGCTACGTGGCCAACTGTTGTCGGAAGATGACTACTTGGCCAAAGTTGAAGAATTCGGCGATGAATTTAAAGCGGTCATGGGCGCCGAAGGCGTGCGCGATTTGCTGCGCTCGATTGATATCAGCCACGAAATCGAAACGCTGCGCAAGGATCTGGGCGCGACCGGCTCCGAGACTAAGATCAAGAAAATCTCCAAGCGTTTGAAAGTGCTCGAAGCGTTCCAAAAATCCGGCATTCGCCCGGATTGGATGATTCTGGAAGTGCTGCCGGTGTTGCCGCCAGAATTGCGCCCCTTGGTGCCGCTGGATGGTGGCCGTTTTGCGACCTCCGATTTGAATGACTTGTATCGCCGCGTGATTAACCGCAACAACCGCTTGAAGCGCCTGTTGGAATTAAAGGCGCCAGAAATCATCGTGCGCAACGAAAAACGCATGCTGCAAGAGTCCGTCGATTCGTTGCTGGATAACGGCCGGCGCGGCAAGGCCATGACCGGCGCTAACAAGCGCCCATTGAAATCGCTGGCAGACATGATCAAAGGTAAAGGCGGCCGTTTCCGTCAGAACCTACTGGGCAAGCGCGTCGACTACTCCGGCCGTTCGGTCATCGTGGTCGGCCCGCAGCTCAAACTGCATCAGTGCGGGCTGCCGAAGAAAATGGCGCTGGAGCTGTTCAAGCCCTTTATTTTCCACAAGCTGGAAGTGCTAGGCATTGCCACCACCATCAAAGCCGCCAAACGTGCAGTGGAGCAAGAAACGCCTGAAGTATGGGACATTCTCGAAGACGTAATCCGCGAGCACCCGGTGATGCTGAACCGCGCACCGACGCTGCACCGTTTGGGTATTCAAGCGTTTGAGCCGGTATTGATCGAAGGCAAAGCAATTCAATTGCATCCGCTGGTGTGCGCGGCGTTCAACGCCGACTTCGACGGCGACCAAATGGCGGTGCACGTGCCGCTGTCGCTCGAAGCGCAAATGGAAGCACGCACCTTGATG
>JAUXTZ010000168.1 GCA_030681095.1 Burkholderiales bacterium | reverse complement strand
GGATCGGCGGCGATGGTGTATGGGTTTCCCACCATCGCCTTGGCGGTGCCGCTGGGTAATTATCACAACCAAGGCTTAGAAGGCGGACCGGATTGCCGTGGCCACCTCGGCCCCGCACCAGAGTTTGTGCATTTGGATGATGTGGAAGGGCAGCGCAAATTGTGTGTTGCGCTGATGCGGGAAAAATTGCCGTGGCGTAATCCATGGCGAAAAGTGAAAGCGCGTTTGAAGCAGAACTATCGCGATTATCAAAAGCAGTTGTAGTCGGGGTGAGGGTGGCATCCACCCCGTGGTTCAAGAGCCGTGTTTATGAAAATAATAGGGAGAACAACAATGACTTCTTCAACCCCAATGCGCGCAACGATCGCGCTGCTGTTTTGGGTGGTAGGTGCGCTAGGCGTAGGTTATTTCTCGCGCCATGGAATCGAAAATATCTTCGGCCCGGACAGTTGGTGGCTGGTGACAGGATGGATCGGCGTGGTCATCGGTCTAGTCCATTTCTTGATTATATTTATCTTCGCGCGCCAGCCGCGCAGTGGTGGATGATTCCGCCCTAAATGAGAAACTCGCGAAGCGAGCCTAAGTCCCTCTCTCCCGCTTGCGGGAGAGAGCTAGGAGAGAGGGAACGGTCATGGCGATTTTCATTTTATGGGGCCATTTGACCGTTACTTCATCTCCACGCCATACCCTACCAATTCCGCTAGCAAGCGCACGCCACTATAGGCCCAGCGCGATAACAGGCGTTCCCACCACGTTCTGCGTGCCAAATCCAGCGGCTGCATGCGCCGCGATGATGTTTGGATAGCGGTTTCCAAGCTCGCGTGCAGGGTGGCAGCGAAGGCATGGTCGAACGCCACGACATTAGCCTCGCGGGAGAGATGCAAGCTGGTCGGATCGATATTGGAAGAGCCGACCGTGGCCCAAACTTGGTCGATGACCGCGACTTTGGCGTGCAGGATGCTGGGCTGGTATTCATGAATTTCAATACCGGCGGTCAGCAATTCATCGTATAAGGCGCGCGTGGCGTAGTGCACGAAGCGAAATTCGATGCGGCCTTGCAACAGCAGCACTACTTTCACACCGCGCGCGGCGGCCTGCAACAAGGCTGTGCGAAAACGCCGACCGGGCAGGAAGTAGGAGTTGGCCAGAATGATTTCATGATGCGCCTTGCCGATGGCGCGCAAATAGGCGCGCTCAATATCGCGCCGATGTTTCAGATTGGTGCGTTGAATGAATGCCGCGCGCATCTTGCCCACTGGGAGTGGAGCAGGCGGCACGGTCGCGGTGTCGGGCAGGCGCAATCGAATCCGCAGCATATGCGCGTGCAACTTACGCATCTCCTGCAGAATCGGTGCGACCAGCGGCCCTTGTACCGCCACCGCAAAATCGAATTGGGCGGGTGTGCCCGGAGAGTCAGCATCGTTCACGATATTGATGCCGCCGACGAAAGCAACGGTTTGGTCAATCACCGCGAGCTTGCGATGCAAACGCCGCAAGCGTTGGCGGCGGAAGCGCCAAGGGGAGATTTGTGCGCGGTAAATCAGCGCATCCACGCCGGCCGCGCGCAAGGCCTGGAGGGCGCTTGCGGGATAATCCTGCGCGCCGAAGCCGTCGATGATTAAATGGGTCGCGACACCGCGTTGCACAGCACGCATCAATGCAGTGGAAATACGCTGCCCGGTCGCATCGTCGGCGTAAATATACGATTCAAGATAAATGTGGCTGGATGCGCGGTCGATCGCGGCTTCGAGCGCGGGAATGTATTCGGTGCTGTTCTGGAGCAGAGTGAGTTGATTGCCGGCGATATACGGGATCATATCCGGGAGACAGTTGCGGACAAGACAGCGTGGTCCGAGATGCGCGACCAGGGGCGGCCGTGATGCACCCGCGCGGATTTCACTTTCAGCCCGCGAAAGTAAATGCGATCCAGGCGCAGCAGCGGCATCGCGGCAGGATAGCTTTTCGCCGATTTGCCATGTAGATGTTCGAACACTTCATGCACCTGCAGTGAACGCGCCAAGAACTCGCCGGCCTTGATGCGCCAGTCGTTGAAATCGCCCGCGATCAAGAGCGGCGCATGCGCCGGCACCATCTCCTGAATGCGGTCGCGAATTGCTTGCAGTTGCTTCATGCGGCCGCGGCCGCCCAAGCCGAGATGCACATTCACGCAATGCAATTTTTCCTGCCAATCCGGCACTTCGATCACGCAGTGCAACAGCCCCCGGCTTTCCATGGCGTGGGTGGAGATATCAATGTTTTCCCATTCCAGAATCGGGTAGCGCGACAAAATCACATTGCCGTGGTGGCCTTCCGGATAGACCGCGTTCTTGCCATAGGCAAAATCGCTCCACAATTGATCCGCGAGGAATTCGTACTGCGACAACTCAGGCCAGTTGTGATGGCGGCCGGCGTGACCGCGATGCTCGCCGATCACCTCTTGCAGGAACACGACATCCGGGTTCAATAAATGCAACTGGACTTTCAGTTCATGCATCACCATGCGCTGGTTGAATTGCGAGAAGCCTTTGTGGATGTTGTAGGTGGTGATATGCAGCGTGTCGGACATATTAAAAAGTATAGCGTTTTTTAATGGCTGGATGCAGACCACTTTGGCAGCATCAAAATCGCATCCGCATTGCTGGGCGAGAAGCAGCGCTGCGCCGCTTCTTGGTAAGGATGCCAGGCGAAGCGCAAATGTTCCTGCGCCGCCAGTTTTACCGGCAGGGGCGCTGGCAGCGTGAGGCTCCACACATGTTCGGTATTGTGTTCGACGCCTGGCGCGTAGCGGTGTCGCCACTCGGGGTAAATCTCATACACGTTCTGCTGGTCCCGGTCAGTCAGCACAAACTGGCTGGCATCGAGCCCGGTTTCTTCCGCGACTTCGCGAATCGCTGTTTCGCGCAGGGTCTCGCCCGGGTTTTGGCTGCCGGTCACCGATTGCCAATAGCCGGGATGATCGGCGCGCTCCATGAGCAGCACTTGCAGGTCGGGGGTGTGGATCACGACCAGGACGGAGATCGGGATTTTGTGTGATGTGGTCATTTTTCAATTGAACCACAGGGGACACGGGGAGCACGGGGAAAACAAAATCATCATACCGAGATGGTTTCCCCGTGCGCCCTGTGGTTTAACTTTGGGTTTTTACTTCAACCTGCCGCAAGCGAATATGCAGTTCTTTCAACTGCGCTTCAGACACGGTATTCGGCGCTTGGGTCATCAGGTCGTTGGCGCGCTGCGTTTTGGGGAAGGCGATCACGTCGCGGATCGATTCCGCACCCGCCATCAGCGCCACCAGGCGATCCAGGCCGAAGGCCAAGCCGCCATGCGGTGGGGCGCCATATTGCAAGGCATCGAGCAGGAAGCCGAATTTTTCTTGTGCTTCTTCGGGGCTGATTTTGAGTGCGCGGAATACTTTCGATTGCACCGCTTCCTGGTGGATACGCACCGAGCCGCCGCCCACTTCCCAACCGTTCAGCACTAAGTCATAAGCGCGCGATAAAGCTTTGCCCGGATCGGATGTCAGCATATCTTCGTGGCCGAGCATGGGCGCGGTGAAGGGGTGGTGCAGCGCGACCCAGCGGTCGGCTTGGTCGTCGTATTCGAACATGGGGAAATCCACTACCCACAGCGGCTTCCATTCCTTCACCGCGTGCCCGCGCTCATGGCCGATTTTGACGCGCAGCGCGCCCAGGGTGTCGTTCACGATCTTGGCGCGGTCGGCGCCGAAGAACACGATGTCGCCGTCTTGTGCGCCGCAACGGCTCAGCGTTTCTTTTATCGCCGCTTCGGGCAGGAATTTCACGATGGGCGATTGCAAGCCTTCCATGCCCTTCGCCAGCTCGTTCACTTTGATGTAAGCCAGGCCTTTGGCGCCGTAGATTTTGGCGAATTCGGTCAGATCGTCGATGTCTTTGCGCGACAGCTCGCCGCCCTTGGGCACGCGCAGGCAGGCAACGCGGCCGTCTTTCAGGTTCGCCGCTTCGCGGAACACTTTGAATTCCACCTCGCGCATCACATCGGTGAGTTCGGTCAGTTCGAGGTTCACGCGCATATCCGGCTTATCCGAGCCGTAGCGCGCCATGGCGTCCGCATAGGTCATGCGCGGGAAAGGATCGGGCAGATCGACGCCCTGCACCCGTTTGAACATATCGCGGATCATGGCTTCCACCATGCCGGTGATTTCCGCCTCGCTCATGAACGAGGTTTCGATATCCACCTGGGTGAATTCGGGCTGGCGGTCGGCGCGCAAATCTTCGTCGCGGAAACACTTGGTAATCTGGAAATAGCGGTCGAAACCCGCGACCATCAACAATTGCTTAAACAACTGCGGTGACTGCGGCAGCGCGAAGAACATGCCGGCATGGATGCGGCTCGGCACCAGATAATCGCGCGCGCCCTCCGGCGTAGAGCGGGTGAGCATCGGCGTTTCGAGTTCGATGAAACCATTCGTGTCGAGGAAATCGCGCATTGCCTTGGCCACCTTGTAGCGCAGGCGCATATTGGCCTGCATCGGCGGGCGGCGCAGGTCGAGATAGCGATAGGTGAGGCGAATATTCTCGGACAGGTTTTCATCGTCGAGCTGGAACGGTGGCGTGAGCGAGGGATTGAGGATTTCGATTTCATCCGCGATGACTTCGATCGCGCCGGTAGGTAGATTCGGGTTCTCGGTGCCATCGGGGCGGGCGCGCACGCGGCCAGTGATTTTCAGCACGAATTCGCTGCGGATAGTTTCCGCTGTGGCGAAGGTTGCCGCATGTTGCGGATCGCACACCACTTGCACCAAGCCCTCGCGGTCGCGCAGGTCGATAAAAATCACACCGCCATGGTCGCGGCGGCGATGGGCCCAACCGCAGAGCGTGACGGTTTGCGCAAGATGGTCGCGGTTCACTTGCCCGCAGTAGTGGCTACGCATTGCTGGAGTCCTTGTGATCACACCCGAACGGGCGCGGAAAAAGCGTGAATTATACCTGGAAACACCTGAAATACAGGCTATTGGCCGCGCGGATGCTTCGCTTTGGTGGCCACGCCCATGGACACGATGTACTTCAGTGCCTGATCCACGCCGATGTTGAGCTCGATGGTTTCGGATTTTTTTACGAAGAAATAAAACCCATTCACCGGGCTTGGCGTGGTGGGAATGAATACCGCGACATATTCTGGGCCGAGCTTTTCGGCGACATTGCCCTCGGGGATATTGGTTTGGAACGCAATCGACCACGCATCCACATGCGGGTAGCGCACCAACAGCACTTTGCGGAAGGCCTCGCCCGAACCCGAAAACAGCGTATCGCTCACTTGCTTGATGCTGGTGTAGATCGATTTCACGACCGGGATGCGCGCGAGCACGTTTTCCCATAAAACTAGCAACTGCCGACCGAAGTAATTGGCGGCGAGCATGCCAGTGAAAAGAATGATGAGCAGCGTGGCAATCGCGCCCAGTCCCGGAATGCGCATCCCGAGCAAGGCCTCGGGGCGATAGGCGATAGGCAGCAACAGCAAGGATTGGTCTAGTGTGCCAACCAAAAGATTGAGCACCCAGATCGTGGCCGCCAGAGGCACCCAAATCAGCAGACCGGTGATGAAGTATTTTTTCACGGAAATTTAAACGGAGCGGTGGCTTACCCGCCCTAGGGTATTAAGGGGTGACAGGCTTAGCTGGTGCACGCCGGGCAAGCGCCGGTGCCGCAAGCGGGCGAAGGCGCCTCTTTTTTCTCTTCCTTGGGCTTGGCGCCGCCTTTGAAATCGGTCGCGTACCAGCCGCTGCCCTTCAACTGGAATCCGGCTGCAGACAGCATTTTCGAAAAAGTTTCCTTGCTGCATTCCGGGCAAGTGGTGAGCGGTGCATCGCTCATTTTCATTAAATAGTCTTTCTGAAACCCACATGCTTCACAGCGATACTCGTAAATCGGCATGATTTACTCCAAATATTAGATAAACAGATTATACCTTAAACCTCCCCCCGCCTTGGCGGCGCGGGGCTCAAGCTTAAGATGGCGGTGCGGCAAAGAATTTCAATACCCGATGCTGGCTGTATATCGGTACGGCTTAAACCCAAGGATTTTCTTGACCTGGAGCCGGCTCCAGGGTTTACGCTGCGTCTATCCTAAATTCAGCGGGTGAAAGACCGAAGCCATGACTATCAAAATCGAAGTATTTTCCTCCCCCGGCTGCGGCAAGTGCGGCCACGCCAAAACCGTATTGCATAAACTGACGCAGGAGTTGGGCGGCATCGAATGGCGCGAGGTCAATGTGCTGGAGGAGCTCGACTACGCGGTCGCGCTCGGCGTGCTCTCCACGCCGGCCATCGCCATCGATGGCGAGCTGGTTTTCTCCAGCCTGCCGTCTGCCGCTAAGCTGCGCGCCGATTTAGCGGCGCGGCTGGAGCACAAAGCATGAGTGAACTGTTGCTGATTGCCGCGGCATTGCTTGGGGCGCTGGCTTTTTTCGAGCCCTGCACCATTGCCACGCATACGTTGTTTACCGCGCGCATCCATCAACAAAAAACTGGCTGCTGCCAAAGTGTGCTGGCTGTCTGGATCGCGCGCAGTGCGCTGCTGTGTGGCTTGTTGGCATTGTTGGTGTGGGTAAGCCGCCCGCCGGTATGGGGACCGTATGGGCCGAGCGTGATTTTGGCGGCGATGGCGACGCTGTATCTGGTGTCGCGTTTGGTCTACCTTCCCGTGCCGCATCTCGCATTCCATCGTTTGCTGCCGGGCGGCAGTCGGTTGCCGCAGGCGCTGCAACTCGGGCTCACCTTGCCCGCCTGCACGATTCCGCTCTTCGCAGTGGTAGCGGGCCTCGCCGTGAGCGTGGATGCTATCGGCTATGCCGTACTTGCCGGTTTGCTGTTCGCCAGTTTTTTCACGCTGCCGATGGCGTGGGCCGCGTATAAGGGCATTCACGCCGAAGGGCGCGACATGCTCAATCGCGCAGCACGCGGCAGCCCCTATTTGACGGCGGTGCTGCTCTTTGGGGCCGCGCTGTATTTATTGACACCCGGGTTCGAAATCAACATCGGCGATTTGCGCGCCGCGCTCACGCAGGCGAGTTGGCTCGGCATCGGCTTGGGTTTTCTCGCTGGCTTCGTATTCAGTTTCAATCCGGTGTCCTTCGCCTCCGTGCCAGTAGTGCTGGCGTATGTCACCAAGGCGCATGAAGAGCGGCGCGCGCTCATGCTGGGCGGCGCTTTCATCGCCGGCATGCTTGTCACCCACGTCTCGCTCGGAGTGGCCGCGGCCCTGGGTGGCGATTGGGTCAAGACCATACTCGGGCGGCAATGGGGCCTTTTCCTCGGCCCGCTGCTCATCGTTCTGGGCCTGCTGTGGCCGGGCTGGCTGAAACTGCGCCTACCTTGGATCAGTATGCGCGGGCGCAAGGTCGTGGGCTTTTGGGGCGCGTTCTTGCTCGGCATCCCGTTCTCGGTGGCCGTGTGCCCCTTCTGTACCCCCGCGCTGCTGGTCACGCTCACCGCAGCCGCGGCCATCGGCTCGGCGCCCTTTGGTTTTGCGCTGCTGCTCGCCTTCGCCCTCGGACGCGCGATTCCGATCGCGCTCGGCGCGTGGGGCATGGGCTGGCTCGAATCGCTGAAACTATTGTCGCGCCACCAAAAGGCGTTCGAGGTGGCGGCGGGCATCACGCTGATTGCGACTGGGCTGTATCTGCTCAACGAATATTTTTTCATCGTTCAATACTGATGGCCAAAACGGCGACAGAAAATCGCTATCGCATCGGCGACATCGCACGCTTGTTGGGGGTGAGCGCCGACACCCTGCGCTACTACGAAAAGATCGGGCTGCTGCCGCGCGTGGGCCGCAGCGGCGCGGGGCTGCGTGAGTATGGGGAGCGCGATGTATCCCGGCTACGCTTCATCCAGCGCGCGCAGAAGATGGGCTTCAGCCTGGCTGAGATCGCCCACTTGCTCGCCATGCGCGAGAACCCGCAACAAGCCCGGGACGATGTGCACACGCTCACCGCAGTGAAGCTTGATGAAGTCGAAGCGCGGCTCAAAGAACTGACGCTGCTGCGCGATGAATTACGCTTGCTGCTCAATCTGTGTCGCGGCGCAAAAGACGGTTGCCCAATCATCGAAACGATAGATATGCCCGGTAAGAAAAAACTGCGCGGAAAAATTTAAACCACGCGCACCACCACACATTCAAGTGGGTCGGGATGACCGGTCGGCGAAGTTTGGTTGCTGTCAGTGGGGATGGCGAGGAATGCCGGGTTCAACGCGAAGGCGTTGAACGAGACAGCAGATCGTGTGGAATAATCTACTTTATTGAGGGTAGGAACCGAGTCCCCTATGTCCCAAACGAGCGGAGCCAATC
>JAUXTZ010000167.1 GCA_030681095.1 Burkholderiales bacterium | reverse complement strand
CGCGACGACAGCGGGGCCGTGCTGGTGGTGGCGGGCGATCCGTTCGCGCATGGCTTGAGCAACTGGGCCGAGGATCGCCTGCCCGGTCCCTTCACTTGGTGTTTGGCGCACTACGCCGACGTGGCGGCTTTTTTGGCGCGCTTCGAGGAATCGATCCGCAGCATGGATAACGTGCTTACGCTGGAACAAGGCGAGGTCACGGCTGCGCATTTGGAAGACCTCACGCTGAAAAGCATCAGCGAAGACACCAGCCCGGTAGTGCGCTTGGTGCATTCGACTTTGTACGACGCGCTGAAAGTCGGCGCCAGCGACGTGCATCTGGAAACCGTGAGCAACGGCCTGGTCATCAAATATCGCATCGACGGCGTGCTGAGCCAGATCGGCTCGGTACAGCGCATGGAATTCGCCGAGCAAGTGGTGTCGCGCGTCAAAGTCATGTCCGAGCTGGATATCGCCGAGCGGCGCGTACCGCAGGATGGTCGCTTCAAAGTCATGATGCAGGGGCGCGAGGTGGATTTCCGCGTTTCCATCATGCCCTCGATTTTCGGCGAGGACGCCGTGCTGCGGATTCTCGACAAGCAGGCACTATCCGATCAAGTCAAAGGCTTGCGTCTGGATTTTCTGGGCTTTGACGCGCGCTCCATGAAAGAGATGCGGCGCCTGTCGAACGAGCCTTACGGCATGGTGTTGGTCACCGGCCCCACCGGCTCCGGCAAAACCACCACGTTGTACGCGGCCATCACCGAGATCAATCACGGCCACGACAAAATCATCACTATCGAAGACCCGGTCGAATATCAATTACCCGGCGTGCTGCAAATTCCGGTGAACGAGAAAAAGGGCCTGACCTTCGCGCGCGGCCTGCGTTCCATTCTGCGCCACGATCCGGACAAAATCATGGTGGGCGAAATTCGCGATCCGGAAACGGCGCAAATCGCGGTGCAAGCAGCGCTGACCGGACATCTGGTTTTCACCACCGTGCATGCCAATAATGTGTTCGACGTGATTGGCCGCTTCATGCACATGGGAGTCGACCCCTACAGCTTCGTGTCTGCCCTGAATGGCGTATTAGCGCAGCGCTTGGTGCGCGTGAGTTGTCCGCATTGCAGCGCGCCTTACACGCCAGATGAGCAATTGTTGGCCGACTCAGGGCTGACGCGCGCCAACACAGCTGAATACAATTTTCGCTTAGGGCTGGGCTGCGGGCAGTGTCGTGGCTCGGGTTTCAAAGGCCGCAAAGCTATCTCGGAAATGCTCAATCTCAACGATGAAATCCGCGAGATGATCGTGGCGCGCGAGCCGATCCGGCAGATCAAGGAGGCGGCGCGCCGCAACGGCACCCGCTTCCTGCGCGAAGCGGCACTGGAACTTGTGGCGAACGGTGAAACCACCTTGCAGGAGATCAATCGTGTCACCTTTGTGGCGTGATCAAGTGCACATCGCACTCGCCCCCGACCGCTTAGTGCTGGTGCGGGTAAGCGGCGGGCTCGCCCCCAAGGTGCTGGCCAAGACCATCGTGCCGGTGGCAACCACTCAGGAAGGCGGTTGGAAAGCTGTTTTAGCGACGTTGGCCAAGGTACTGATGGCGGATCACCAATGGCAAGATGCAGAAACCAGCGTGGTGCTATCGAACTATTTTGTGCGCTATCAACTCATAGCGTGGAGCGATGAAATTGAAACTGATGAAGAACGCGAAGCTTATGTGCGCGCGAGTTTTTCCCAAGTGTATGGCGAAGGCATCGCGGATTGGGCCTATTCGGTGAGTGAAACCGGGCGTGGCGCATCGTGGCTGGCCGCCGCCATCGATCGGCCGCTCTTGGCGCAACTGGAAGCATCAATCGGAAATGGCCGATCAAAATTGGTGTCGGTGATGCCGCACCTGATGCCCACCTTCAACGCCGCGCGGCGCGAAATCAAACGCCGTGACGCCTGGTTGGTGCAAGTGGAAAATAAAAAACTGTTGCTGGGTCTCATCCTCGGCGGCCATTGGCAATCAATCGGCAGCCGTCAAGTGAGCGATGAAGCCTGGCAACAAGAATTGCCGCTGCTACTGGATCGTGAATGGCGCTTGAAAGGCATGGGCAACGCGCCGCGCGCGGTATATGTCTCGGCGCCGGAGGCGAAGCAAGCAGCACTGGATGGTGAAGGTAAATGGATATTCCAGTGGCTGCGTCCGAAATTGAAATATGGTTTCACCGGCCAAGCCGATGTCGCTTATGCCATGGCGGTGGGTGCCTGATATGGTCATGCGCGCACTCACGCTCGATTTCCTACGCGCGCCGCGCCGCACTCCCTGGGTGGGCATGTTGCTGTTGATCGCCGGTGCGCTGGCGTTGGGGCAGGTAGCGAACCATGAACGCGCACTCGCCGGCCAAATTGAATTGGCCGATGCACGGCTGGCAATTTTAGCCAAGGCCGGCCACTCCAAACCGACACAACCGGCGGATGCCGAGGCGCAGCAGCAAGAAATTCGCCACGCGAATGAAATCCTGCAACAGTTGGCATTGCCTTGGAGTGTTTTATTCAAGGTAATAGAGACCTCAAATGAAAAGGAGATCGCCCTGCTCTCGATCCAACCCGATGCGGGCAAGCGCGTGCTGCGTCTCGCCGGTGAGGCAAAAAACTTTGATGCACTCTTGGCCTATATTGCGCGCCTGGAGCAGAGCCCGATGTTGAGTCAGGTGTACCTCAGCAGCCACGAGCTGCGTTTGCAGGATGCAGAGAAACCGGTGCGTTTCACCTTGGTGGCGAATTGGACGGTGCAGCCGTGAGCGCCGCTATGGCAGCATCGCGGCGCGCAGTGGCTTTTCTCGGCTGGCCGGGGGTGTTGGGCTTGGCGCTGCTGCTGGGTGCGGCCGGTGTGTATTTGACCGTAGTGCAGGATAGAACGGCGCGGCTCGCTGAACTGAAGCGCGAGAGCGCATCGCTCAAATCCCGCATCGAGCGCGCGGCGAAGAGCGGTATCCCTGAAACCGGCAGCGTAGAAGAGCTGAATAAGTTCTACGGTTTTTTTAATGACACGCCCCTTACCGAGTGGTTGAATAAATTGTACGCGGCGGCAGCGGCGCAACAGTTGGTGCTGGAGCAAGGCGAGTATCGCTTGAGCTCGGATAAAACCGGCAAGCTCGCGCGCTATCAAGTTACGCTGCCGGTGAAGGGCAGCTATTTGCAGATCCGCCAATTCGTGGATCAGGCCTTGATCGATGTGCCGGTGGCCGCGCTCGATGACATCAATTTCAAGCGCGAGGCTATCGGCGCCACGCAATTGGAAGCGCGGATTAAGTTCACCTTGTATGGGGGAGCGAACTAATGGCTTGGTCGCCGCGTCAGCGTGGGATCGTGCTGGGCGGGCTGCTCACCGCCACGCTGGCCGCGGTGGTGTGGGTGAGCCAGCAAGCGCAAGACGAGCCGCTTGTCGTCGCTGCGCCAATCAAACAAAAATCGGCGGCCAAAACGGCTGCGGGCGGTTCGCATTTGGCGCTGGAAAAATTACAGCGCACGCGAGCAGGAGAAGACAAGCCGGCAGTCGAGGACGTGTTCCAAGCCAAGTCCTGGTATGTGCCGCCGCCCCCGCCGAAACCTGTGCCGCCCCCCCCGCCTGCCCCGCCGCCCATGCCTTTCATCTACATGGGCAAGCTGCTGGAAGAGGGTAAGCTGACCGTGTTTTTAACCAAGCAGGATCGGCATTACGCAGTGAAAGCGGGCGATACGCTGGACGGCGCATATCGCGTCGAGAGCGTGAGTGCACAGCAAGTGTTATTTACCTATTTGCCTTTGAATATGCAGCAGACGCTCACCCTGGGAGGAGCGAACTAATGATGACTTTAAAAAGATTATCGGTTGGACTAATCGTGCTGGCTTTATTGACGGCGTGCACCGCCGGCCGCCAGGCCTTCGATGACGGCCAGAGTTTGATTCAGGAGGGAAAGATCGAAGAAGGTCTGGCCGAGCTGGAGCGCGCGCTAAAAGAAAACGCCAGGAGTGTCGAATACAAGACCTATTATCTGCGGCAGAAAGAGCTCTATATCGCGCATCTCTTGGTAAAAGGCGGTAACGCGCGCGCCGCGAAGCAATATAGCGACGCCGAAGCCGCCTATCGCCGCGTGTTCAAATTCGATCCAAGCAACCGGCATGCGAGCGATGGCCTGGAAGGCATTCGCAACGATCGCCGGCGTGATGAGGCGATGGCGAATGCGGAAAAGGTATTGAAAGCGGGCAAGGCCGACGAGGCGCAGGCCATTGCGCGTAGTGTGCTGGCAGAAGACCCGCAGCACGAAGGCGCGCTGAAGATGGTGAAAACTTTGGATGAGAAAGCCGCCACGCAAAAGCTCGCGAGCAACGGACTGAGCGCTGCCTTCAAAAAGCCAATTACGCTTGAATTTCGTGATGCGAATCTGAAAGCGATTTTTGAAGTGATTTCGCGCGCTACCCAAATCAATTTCATCTTCGACCGCGATGTGCGGCCGGATTTGAAATCCACCATTTTCGTCAAGAACACCACCATCGAGGATGTGATCAACCTGCTCATGGTCACCAATCAACTCGAAAAGCGCGTGCTGAACGAGAACACGATCTTGATCTACCCCAACACCCCCGCCAAGAACAAGGATTACCAAGAGTTGGTCGTGCGCGCGTTTTATCTGGCTAATGCCGATGTAAAGCAGACGTTGAACATGATCAAAACCCTGGTCAAGACGCGCGACGTTTTCATCGACGAGAAGCTCAGCCTGCTGGTGATGAAAGACACGCCTGACGCGATCCGCCTGGCCGAGAAACTGATCGTGGCGCAAGACCGGGCTGAACCGGAAGTGATGCTGGAAGTGGAAGTATTGGAAGTGAAGCGTAGCCGCTTGTTGGATTTAGGCATTCAGTTCCCCAACACTTTCACTGCGCTTAATATCGCCAATCAAACGACGCAAAGCACGACCGGTGGCGTCGTGGTCAGCACGTCGGCGCAAACGCAGAATCTGGTCACGATCCAGACATTAAAGAACCTTACCGGCGGCAGCATCGCGATCTCGCCTAATCTACAACTCAATCTCAAAAAGGAAGACGGCGACGTGCAAACGCTCGCCAATCCACGCATCCGGGTGAAGAACAAAGAGAAGGCAAAAATCCATATCGGCGAGAAAGTGCCGGTGATTACCACTACCAGCACGGCCAACGTGGGCGTGGCGGAATCGGTCAGTTATCTCGACGTTGGCCTGAAGCTCGACGTGGAGCCGCAGGTGTATCTGGATAACGATGTAGGTATCAAGGTCGGCTTGGAAGTCTCCAGTATCGTGCGCGAGATTCGCGGCCAGAGCGGCTCGCTCACTTACCAAGTCGGCACGCGCAACGCCACTACCGTGCTGCGTCTGAAAGATGGTGAGACACAAATCCTGGCGGGTCTGATCAGCGACGAGGATCGGCAAAGCGCGAGCAAGATTCCGGGGCTGGGTGATTTACCGCTGATCGGCCGCTTGTTCTCGGCCCATCGCGACGAAACCACCAAGACCGAGATCGTGTTGCTGATCACGCCGCGCATCATACGCAACATCACGCGCTTGGATGCGACGCAGAGCGAGTTTTCATCCGGAACAGAAGGGGCGGTTGGCTCGGCATCGTTGAATTTGCGCCAGCCAAGTTCGTTAGCACCACCCATTACCCTGCAAGGTCAGGGTGCGCCCGCGCTGCTGCAAGCACCGATACCTGTGGCGTCGCCGGCTTCTTCGTCTTTGACTTTCTCGATGACAACAGTGCCGAGCATCGGTAAGGGCCAGGAGTTTAATCTGGTGGTCCAGGCGACGTCGAGCGTTGAAGTGAAATCCTTGGGCTTTGATTTAGTGTATGACCCACTACTCATGGAAGTGGTGCGTGTGACCGAAGCCGCATTTTTGAAACAGGGTAATGCCGCGACCGAATTCATCGGCAACCCGGTCGATGGCGCCGACCGACTAACAGTCAACATCAATCGCACGACAGGCGGCGCGCGTGGCGCGGGTGCGGTGGCGGTGGTGGTGTTGCGCGCGCTAGCCGAGGAACCAGGCGCGGCGCTAGTCAGCATCGAGAACCTGAAGGCTGTCGACGCGGCAGGTAAAACCGTGAGCGTGACGCCGCCTGCGCCAGCCACGATCCACATTACCCCTTAATCATGCGGCATGAACGTATTTAAAACTTCAGCTGGGCGGTTCCACGATAGCGGCTTCACGCTCATCGAGCTGCTCATCACAGTGGCTATAGTCGGCCTGTTGGCCAGCATCGCGCTGCCGATGACTGAATTAGCAGTGCAACGCTCCAAGGAACAGGAATTACGCATCGCATTGCGCGAAATCCGTACCGGCATCGACGCGTATAAAAAAGCCTGGGATGAAGGCCGTATCCAAAAAAGTTTAGACGATTCCGGCTACCCGAAAAAGCTGGAAGTACTGGCCGAAGGCGTAGAAGATTTTAAAAACCCGAAACGCGTCAAGATGTACTATCTTCGCCGCATTCCGCGTGACCCAATGGTGAAAGACACGCGCAGTGCGGCTGTCGATACCTGGGGCAAGCGTGCTTACAAAAGCCCGCCCGACGACCCCCAAGAAGGCGATGACGTGTACGACGTGTATTCGTTGAGCACGGGCGTGGGGCTCAACGGCGTGGCATATCGTGAGTGGTGACCCCATTTCCAATTCGATCGTGCACTTTGTTGGCGGGGCTTGCCGTACTAGTTGTACTGTCTACGCCCCGCCGTCGCGTTCACGATCGAATTGGAAATGGGGCAAATCAATGAGGGTGTATCAGGCATCAGGCATCAGACGTCAGGGTAAGGGCTTTACCCTAGTTGAATTGCTGGTGGTGCTGGCGATTATCGCGTTGTTGGTGTCGATTGCCGCGCCGCGCTATTTCAATAGCGTGGAAAAATCCAAGGAAGTGGTGTTGAAGCAAGATTTGTCCACGATGCGCGATGCACTCGACAAGTACTACGGCGACACCGGCAAATATCCGGATTCGCTCGACGATTTGGTCACCAAAAAGTATTTGCGT
>JAUXTZ010000162.1 GCA_030681095.1 Burkholderiales bacterium | reverse complement strand
TGTTCTACTTTAAATTTTTCGCCGGGGCTCACGCGATACTGCTTGCCACCAGTTTTTACGACCGCATACATGGGAAAATCTCCTTTAATTCAAATCGGAAAACCGCGCATTCTATTGTAAAAGCGGCTATCGGTCAAAGGTTTTTGCCCTATCCGGTATGGGGGAGACCCCACCAGACACAAATATAGCGTTATATATCAATTGGTTGAATTATTAAGGCTGCGCAGCCCCAATAGCGCAGCAGCTTAATGCGCGCCTGTCAGCCCAACGATCAGCTCATCCTGCAACCAGGTGCGCAGGCTCTCGCCGGCCACGCTGGCGGCTTCTTGATCAGAAAATTGCTGGCTCAATGCGGCGCACACTGCCGCGAAGGATGCGCCACCCTGCAACTGCGCCAGGGCGGCCTGCTCTACCGCCTGAATGGTGCGGAAATGCGGCTGCCAGCCTTTGCGCCAAATCAGCAGCCAACTGGGTTCGGGTAAGACTTCCGCGACGGGAGGCGCTTGCTCCTGGTCAAGCGCATGCCAGATGCTGACGGTGTTATAGCGTAGCGGCGCAATGAAGAAGGTGGGCGCGAACTGGAATCCGACGCTTTCCCAATCCTCAGGAGACAGCCCGGCTAATTCTGCTGCTTGTACCGGGGTGGCATTGGGGCCGTCAAACGCATGACGCAGTTGCCAATCGATTAAGGCCAATTCGGCAATATCCGCATCCTGCGGAAACTGGCTGGCTAGGAATTGCGGAAATTCCGCGCCATGCCAACGCAGGTTGCGATGCTGAGGCGGGTTTGCTTCGATGAAGGCGAGCGCTGACGATTCAAACGTTGTGTCGCCGAGATAGGTCCAAGTTTTTTCATACGCGTCGCGCAAATTTTCCAACAACCGGACGCGATAGGCATTGTGATAGATATTCAATCGGTGATCGACGCTGATGCGTCCACCGTCAATCACTTCCTGCGCGATGCTGCTTGCCTGGTTGAGCAAATGGCCATGAAAGGCGATTTGCAGATCGGTCAATTCAAGCGTTTTCATGCTACCTCCGCCAATGCTTCCAGCGTCTCGGCGGCGATCGCCCGCGCACGATTCAATTCCGCAATCAATTCACCCAGCTCAGGGATGTTGTCATCGCGCTCGATCATGGTCGCCACTTCACCGAAACGCGAACAGGTGTAACGATAAAGTTCCCACACCGGCTCGGCCACCGGGTGGTCGTGCGTATCCACGATGTAATCATCATGATCGCTGTGGCCGGCCAGATGGATTTGTTGCACCCGTTCCACCGGCAAGTGATTCAGGAACTCTATCGCATCGAAGCCATGATTGATGCTGCTGACGTAGATGTTGTTGACGTCGAGCAACAGTAGGCAATCGGCTTGTTCGGAAACTTGGCGCAGGAATTCCCATTCGCTCATTTCGGAGCTGCGATAGTCCAAATAGCTCGACACGTTTTCCAGCAAGATGCGCTGGCCCAGCGTGTCCTGCACTTGATTGACGTGCCGCACCACCAGCTTGAGCGCTTCTTCGCTATAGGGCAGCGGAAGCAAGTCATGCGAATTACGGCCTTGCACACCGGTCCAGCACAAATGATCCGAAATCCACATCGGCTTTGCATGCTGGGCCAGTGCTTTGAGCTCGACAAGGTATTGCGCATCCAAGCCATCGGTAGAACCAATCGACATGGAAACGCCATGCATCGCCACCGGATAGCGTTCCAGGATGGCGTCGAGCATGGCCAGCGGCTTGCCGCCGGGGATCATATAGTTCTCGGAAATGATTTCCAGCCAATCGACCGCCTGTGGCTCGCGCAGGAAATCCGGGTAATGCTGGGGGCGTAGCCCCAAGCCAAAGCCGGGCGATTTTTTTCTAAGGTTGGTAGTGGTGTGATCCATGGACATAGGCCTTTTTTACCCTGCGTGTCTGCATCAAAACAATCAGGGTAAAAAATCCAGGCACAAGGCCTGGATTTCCTACTTATTAATTAATACTAATTACTTAGCCATAACGTCGGAAATTACGCCGCCCTTAGCCATGCAGTCCTTAGCCGCCATAGCCTTGAAACCATGGCCGCCGCAAGCGTTTTGACCTTTGCAGCTATGCTCAGCGGTTTTGCAATCGCTGTTGCCCTTGCAGGAATGCGTACCATAGCAATGCACTTTGTCGCTGGCGCCAATTGCCGCGCCGCTGCTGCCTGCTGGCTGCTTGGTGCCGGCCGGTGCTGCGCCGGAATGGGCTGCGGCGAAAACGGGAGACATGGACAGGGCCATAACAGCCGCGAGGGAAGCCAGAGTTGCACCTTTAGATTGAATCGACATTTAGAACTCTCCTTAGTGAATAGAAACACGTTTTTAAAATAAAGCCCGCAAATCGCAGACTTTGAGCCATCGGACGGAGCTACGCCAGGCGTAGCTCCGGTGTAGGGCAACCAAACACATGAGCATATGAAAAATTGCCTTACCCAGTAGTAGTCGATGCGCGGCGGGCAACCTTACACGGGGGAGGAATATTTTTTTAGGGGGGCGCTTTGGCCCAGACGTATTACTTGACGTTCATGCCTTTACTTCCGCATGCGGCCATTTCCAGTCACGAATCTCAGGCATGTCCTGACCATGCTCACGGATGTAATGCCAATGCTCGGTGAGTTTGTCATGCACGAATTGTTTGAGATACGCGGCCTTGTAGCCCAGCTTGGGCACCCGGTCGATCACATCCGAGACCAGGTGGAAGCGGTCGAGGTCATTGAGTACAGTCATGTCGAACGGCGTGGTGGTCGTGCCTTCTTCCTTGTAGCCGCGCACGTGCAAGTTGGGGTGGTTGGTACGCCGGTAAGTGAGCCGGTGAATGAGCCAGGGATAGCCGTGATAAGCGAAGATGATCGGCTTGTCGGTGGTGAACAGCGTATCGAAATCGCGATCGCAAAGCCCATGCGGGTGCTCTTCCCTCTGCTGCAAAGTCATCAGGTCCACGACGTTGACGACCCGCACCTTGAGTTCTGGCAGATGTTGGCGCAGCAAATCCACGGCGGCCAAAGTTTCGAGCGTCGGCACATCGCCGGCGCAGGCCATCACCACATCCGTTTCACTGTCTTGATCGTTGCTTGCCCAATCGAAGATACCGATACCGGCGGCGCAATGTTTGATGGCGGCATCCATATCGAGCCATTGCGCCTCCATCTGTTTGCCGGCGACGATCACGTTGATGAGGTTGCACGAGCGCAGGCAGCGGTCGGTCACGACCAGCAGCGTGTTCGCATCCGGCGGCAGATACACGCGGATGACGTCGGCCTTCTTGTTCACCACATGATCGATAAAGCCGGGGTCCTGGTGCGAGAAGCCGTTGTGATCCTGGCGCCAGACATGCGAAGTGAGCAGGTAATTGAGCGAGGCGATCGGCCGCCGCCACGGAATCTCGTTGCACACCTTGAGCCACTTGGCGTGCTGGTTGAACATCGAATCCACAATATGAATGAACGCTTCGTAGCACGAGAACAATCCGTGCCGACCGGTGAGCAGATAACCCTCGAGCCAACCTTGGCAGGTGTGTTCGGAAAGGATTTCCATCACCCGCCCGTCCGGCGCCAGGTGCTCGTCCTCCGGCAGACGCTCGGCGAGCCAGGTGCGGTCGGTGACTTCGAACAGCGCACCGAGGCGGTTGGAGGCGGTTTCGTCCGGACCCACCACACGAAAGTTGCGCGCTTCAGCGTTAAGCTGCATCACATCGCGCAGCAGATTGCCCATGACCCGCGTCGCCTCGGCCGTAACCGCGCCGGGCTGCGGCACCGGAACGGCGTA
>JAUXTZ010000160.1 GCA_030681095.1 Burkholderiales bacterium | reverse complement strand
CCCGATACCGAACAGCGCGAGGCCATCTGGCGCAGTGTGTTCCCCGGCGCCACGCCGACCCATGGCCTGGACTACCGCAAGCTGGCGCAACTTCAGGTGGCAGGCGGAAACATCCGCAACATCGCCCTTAATGCCGCATTCCTGGCCGCTGATTCAGGCGAAGCTGTCGGCATGGTGCATCTGCTGCAAGCCGCCCACGGCGAGGGGTCAAAGCGCGAGCGCCCTTTGACCGACGCAGAAACGCGGGGGTGGGTATGAAACGCGTCGTCTTGTACAGTGATAGCTTGATTTTGAAAGGTTTCCGGCACGAAGACCGGCATGGCATTGCTGAGGGCCTGCAGCAAGAATTATCTCGTTTGCTCGCCGATCCACAGGCCGCCCAGCAGTTGACGGCGAATGGTGATGTGTCGCGGTTACGGCTCGGCAGCATATCGATCGACCAGAATTCAAAACCGCAGCGCGTCGGATCGCAAGTGGCGCAGGGTATCGGGAAGGGAATGAAGATATGAGCACTTTCGCGACGCAAGAGTACAGAACCGATAAATCAATGCTTTTGGGCAATTCCCCTAACATGGAGCTGTTGTTGCAGAGAAAATATGCTTTGGGCGTGCCAAAGTCGTCGCTGACCAGCGAATCCGAGGGTAAGCTACGTTTGCAAGCCAAGCTCACCATAGGCGCCAGCAACGATCCGCTGGAACAGGAAGCAGATCGGGTCGCGGATCAAGTATTGGCAGCACCCGTTCATTCTGCAGTGAGCGGAGCGGCGCCGCGCATTCAGCGCCTCATTGGGCAAGGGGCAGCAGATGCAGGAACTGTACCTGCCAGTGTAGACCGAGTGCTATCTGGTTCCGGCAGCCCGCTTGATCCCGCAATACAGCAAGACATGGGCCAGCGCTTTGGTCATGATTTTTCGCAGGTTCGGGTGCATACCGACTTTGCCGCTAAGCAATCGGCGCAAGATATTAACGCCTATGCTTATACCGTGGGTCACAACATTGTGTTTGGTGCAAGTGGGTTCGCGCCAGAGTCGCACGAGGGACGCAAACTGATTGCCCATGAGTTGACGCATGTGGTGCAGCAAACAGGCGCGGCAGGGATTCCTGTTGGCCAAAGCGATGAGAAACTTACTCTATCCTCAGAGCGTAAACACACTATACAAAAGCAGGAGGCTAAGCCTGATGCGAATCCCAAAAAAGATAAAACCGATGATTCAACGCTTACCCTCCAACTTACCGAACCCGATTTTCTAAGTCTCAAGCAACCTTTTTTCGAACGTAATGTTTATCAGCTTTGGGATCCAACTTCAGCCCTTGGTGTATGGAAATACAATTTGGACTTCTTCAAACGTTTTGGAGTGAGCGATAAGTGGGCAGGCAAAGCTGCCAATCTGACCGCTCCGCTCGCCATCGATGCGCAATTGAAAGCCAGCAATCCAAAATGGTGGGAAATAACGGACAGAGAGCTAAAAACAACTTCAATAGTAGCCCCGATACCCATCTTCCAATTTGACGCCAATTTTAAGGATTGGAAGCCGCTACCATTTTTACAGAAATAATATTTGCAATCATTCATTAAAGATCAGATGAATTATAACTATCGCCAAGAGGGTTGAAGTTAATGAGTACCGTTGTACCACTGCAGAACATTGCTGCTAAATCGCCGATCGTGAGCGAATCGCCTCTCACGGGATTGCTGTCGCAGCGCAAATGTGCTTGCGGTGGGCCGGCACCATCGTCATTGACGGGTAAATGTGAGGCATGCAAGGGCGAACGTTTGCAAACCAAACTTAGCATAGGTGTAAGCAACGTTCCGCTGGAACGAGAAGCCGATCTGGTGGCCGATCAGATATCGGCATCACCGTCACATTCCTCAGGTAGTAGTTCACCTCCCCGTATTCAGCGTTACTCGAGGCAAGCGACCGAGGATACGGATACTGCCCCCTCCAGCGTAGAGCGTATCCTTGCCAGTTCCGGCAGGCCGCTCGAGCCAGTGCTGCGGCAGGATATGGAACAGCGCATTGGTCATGATTTTTCCGGGGTGCGGGTGCATTCCGGCTCGGCTGCCGCGCAATCGGCTCGTGAATTGAATGCTCTAGCCTACACAACCGGACGCGATATAGTTTTTGATGCGGGTAAGTTTGCTCCGAGCACCAATGATGGGCGCCGATTGCTTGCCCATGAATTGACGCATGTCGTGCAACAGCGGGGTCAGCGGGTTGCTGCGCAGAGGAAACTCGAGGTGAGTGCACCGGACGAGGCCGGAGAGCGTGAAGCCGACGCTGCCGCCGATGCGGTCATGCAAGGGCGCAGTGTTCCTTCCATCGCACAGGGGTTTACGAGTATCCAGCGCAAATGTTATTCCGCCGGGATCGGAGCTTCAAAGCCTGATTGCACGCCAAGTGAACGGGGCATAGTCGGTTGGCAGTTTCAGTTCAAGGTGGGTTGCGATGATCTTCTCTCGGGCGAGGAAGCCAAGATCAGCAAGCTTAAGGTGGGAAACGAACTCATGATCCACGGTTTTGCCAGCCAAGAAGGCGATGCGGGTTTCAGCAGGGACCTGTCATGCTACCGGGCCAACCGGATTGCCGACATGGCGCAGAAGCTACGAGCCGATTGCCCTGTGATCGGCATATTCAAACATGGCGAACCGCCTATGGCTGTTCCGCCGGACTTTTGGCGCAGTGTGATTATCGAGGAATTAACGCCATCGCTGGAGTCGGGCGAACTATGGCTGGATCCTACTTCGAGCATCAGCAGGTCCTGGGCGTTGTACCGGCGAGCTAAAGTCGATCCGACACGATCGAATCTTACGCTGGTCTCGGCATGGCGTAGCGAAGTAAAGGATTGGCTTAAGAGCATAGGCAAAACACTGGCTCCGCAGGGTGCCAAGCTGACACGGAGCAATCTGGATGATTACCGGCGCATTTATGCATCTGCCGAACAACTGTGGATAGCAATTGATGAATTGCTCGCGCTGCACAAGTATCCTGATGCAGCGAAAGAAACCTATACAGTCTGGGCGGTAGGAAAAGGTGAAGATCAGAGTAAAAAGTTTAAGACCCACATCGAAAACGTTCCTACCACGGCCAAGTATCACGTAGACATTTTCGGCGAGGGTTACTTCAAAGGGGCGATCAACATCGGCATGGCCGAACGCACCAGCAGCACCGGCATCCACGACTCGCGCGTGCCTAATCTGATTTACCGCAAGTTTTCCGCCAAGGACGCCACGCTGCCGATCGCCGACCATGCTGCGGATTTGGTCACTTCCGAAAGTGGTCCCATTGGTATACCGGGTCTCGCCGAAGAGATTGCCCGCATTATTGCCCCTGGAGGCACCATCGTACTCCGCAATCCGGTAAAACAAGAAGCCGACCAAGACAAGGTCGCCAAAGCGGTGGGAGGCACCATAAAAAAAGTATATATCAACCAAGAATCAGGAAGAATAATAGAAACGTGGATCGTCGTTCCGGGGCCATAACTATGTCCTACAAAGTCACCCGTGATCAAGTGGGTTGTCCGAGGATTACTTTAACGGGCGAGTCAGCCTATTCTCATGCATTGGATGCGGCTCCTTCTGCGCGAGAGCCCGAGCTCAACACGGGCAATTGGCTGGTGATGGCCTTCGCCGTTTGGAGCATACCAGACATCTTAGCCATCCAAACCGCCCTTGATGTGGCCAAACGCTTTAGCGGAAAACTCAATCTTGGACTACGTCCCTTCGATTATCCGGAAGAACTCGGCGCTTGGTGTCCCGGCTTAGGAGCTGTTAATAAATAACCATAACAAATAAGCAAAGGGGTGGTATATTGTCGTCATGGTGATTGAAGACGACGACATTAAACAAATACGCATCCGATTCGAGAAGCTTGCATGGGCATTGGATGAGCGCATGAGGCGTCTGTT
>JAUXTZ010000158.1 GCA_030681095.1 Burkholderiales bacterium | reverse complement strand
GGTCGAGCTGGCCGCGTATTGCGGATAGAGCGGGATCGCCAGAATACGATCGCAGCCTTGGGCCTTGAGCTTGTCGATCACGCTCTCAACACTGGGGCTACCGTAGCGCATGGCGAAATCGACCACCATCGGCGTGCGCGTGCGCTCACCCAGATAGCCTTGCAGCATTTTGGTTTGACGCTGGGTATGCACCAGCAGCGGTGAACCTTCCTGGGTCCAAATCTGCGCGTATTTTTTGGCGGATTTATTCGGACGGGTGTTGAGGATGATGAGATTTAAAATCGGCCACCACACCAAGCGCGGAATCTCGATCACGCGCGGATCGGACAGAAACTCTTTCAAATAAGGCCGTACCGCTGCACCAGTTGGCGCGGCGGGGGTACCGAGGTTAAGCAGCAGCACGCCGACTTTGGGAATCGTGCCGTGAGAATAGGGTGGTTCGGGTGTGTAGGGCATGGATTGACTCTTAAAAACTTTGCCACGAATTAACACGAATTTGCACGAATTAAAATCAACAGCAATTTAGACCGCTTATTATTGCCGGGTTTTTTTCGTGAAAATTCGTGTTAATTCGTGGCTAAAAAAGTTTGTCTAATGATACGAAAGCGCGCTCGACAGCAGCTTCGCCGTGATATCTACAATCGGAATCACCCGATCATAAGCCATGCGCGTGGGGCCGATCACGCCGACGGTGCCGATGACTTGGCCGTTGACTTCATACGGCGCGGTCACCACGCTGCATTCATCCAGCGGCATCGCGCCGGATTCGCCGCCGATAAAGATTTGCACGCCTTCGCCTTGCTGTCCGACCGCGAGCAGTTGCATCAACTGGGTTTTTTGTTCAAACAGCGCGAACAGTTTGCGCAGTTGATCCATATTGCTGGAGAGTTCGTGCACGTCGAGTAGCTTTCCCTCGCCGGTGATTACGTATTGTTCTTGGGTTTCGGCCCCGGCTTCGAGAGCGGCGCTCATCAGGCCGGTCATGTCTTGACGCAGTTTCTTCAATTCGGTGTGGATATTGTCTTTGGCTTCTTCCAAGGCACGGCCGGTGTAGTGTCGATTGAAAAAATTCGCGGCTTCGGTCAGTTCACTGGCAGTGTACGTTTCAGCCGGCATGAGAATACGGTTTTGCACCGAGCCATCGGTGGAGACCAAAATCATCAAGATGCGCCGCTCGGAGAGATTCAGGAACTCAATATGGCGGATGGCATTGGTGCGCTTGGAGGCGACCACGATGCCGGCGAATTGGGTCAGATCGGACAATAAACGCGAGGCGGAAGCGAAGAGCCGCTGCGGGTCGGAAGCGTCGAGCTGGCTTTCCAGTTGCAGCACCTCGGCGGAGGGAATCGACTGCACCGTGAGCAAGGTATCGACAAACACCCGATAGCCGCGCGTGGTGGGGATGCGCCCGGCGGAGGTGTGCGGGCTGGCGATGAACCCCATCTCTTCCAGATCCGCCATCACGTTGCGGATAGTGGCGGGGCTTAAATCCAGCCCCGAATACTTGGACAGCGTGCGCGAGCCAACCGGCTGGCCTTCGGTGATATAGCGTTCGACCAGGGTCTTCAGCAGCAGTTGTGAGCGTTTATCCAACATGGGGTCCATTGTACGGATTTTGTGAATTTTATGAAGTTCTCGTCTGCCAAGGTATACTTTTAGTCATTATGCATTTCCCCTTCAAGACCGTCGCCCTGGTTGGCAAATACAATACGCAAGAAATCAGCGGCCCCCTCGTTCGGCTCGCCGAGTTTTTGGAGCAGCGGGGCTGCAAGGTATTGATCACGGTGCAAACCGCCGATCGCATGGGCATCCCCGGTTTTGATTCCGCGCGCTTGGTGGATATCGGTAATGTGGCGGACTTGGTGATTGTGCTGGGCGGCGATGGCACCATGCTCAACGTCGCGCGCATCCTGGCTGACTATGATGTGGCGGTGGTCGGGGTCAATCAAGGCCGGCTCGGCTTTCTCACCGATGTGTCGGTGGATACCATGACCGAGACATTGGGAGAAATCCTCGACGGCGAATTCACCAGCGAAAATCGCTTTTTGCTGGATGTCTCCGTCGAGCGCGCTGGCGATAGTGAAGCGGTGTTCCATGCGCGCGCCTTCAATGATGTGGTGGTGAGCAAGGGCGCGACCGGCCGCTTGATCGAGACCGAGGTGTTTATCGATGGCCAATTCGTTTACAGCCAGCGTTCGGATGGCTTGGTTATCGCCTCGCCTACCGGCTCTACGGCTTATGCGCTCTCTGCCGGCGGGCCGATTTTGCACCCGACGCTGGAGGCCATGGTGCTGGTGCCCATCTGCCCGCATACCCTGAGCAACCGACCCATCGCCGTAAACAGCCATGCCGAAATCGAAGTGCTGGTGACCCGCGCCGATGACTGCAATGCCAACTTCGACGGTCAGCGCCGCTTGGAGCTGAAACCCGGCGACCGTGTGCGCGTGCGCCGCTCGGTGCATACCCTCACCTTGCTCCGGCCGCGCGGCCACAGCTATTACGACATGCTGCGGCAGAAGTTGCACTGGGGTGAGAAGCTGTGAATCAGGCGTCAGGCGTCAGGATTCAGGCGTCAGGGAAAAACCTTTTGTAGGGGCGAGGCATGCCTCGCCCGAACCGGAATAGACACGCTTGCTACTCCATCTCTCCGTCAAAGACTTTGTCATCGTCGATCGCGTCGAACTCGAGTTCGAGCCGGGCTTCACCGTGCTCACCGGCGAGACCGGCGCGGGCAAGTCGATCCTGATCGACGCTTTGGCCCTGGTGCTGGGCGATCGGGGCGAGGCCAGCGTGGTGCGCGCCGGCTGCGAGCGCGCCGAAATTGCCGCCCAATTCGATCTCTCCCAACTCAAACCACTGCAAGCCTGGCTCGCTGCAAATGACTTGGCGGGTGATGAAGGCATCTGCCTCATGCGGCGCGTGGTCGATAGCGGCGGCCGCTCGCGCGCTTTCATCAACGGCCATGCCGCGACGCTGGCGCAACTGCGTGAAGCGGGCGAATGGCTGGTGGATATCCATGGCCAGCATGCGCATCAATCGCTGCTGCGCGCTGTTGCCCAACGCGCCTTGCTCGACGGCTATGGCGGTTTATCCGATCAAGCGCGCCAGGTGCAGGATGCCTACCGCATCTGGCAAGAGCTCAAACACCAGCGCGAAGCCGGGGAGCGCGATGCCGAAGCGCTGCTGATCGAACGCGAGGATTTGGAATGGCGGGTAAAAGAACTCGCTGCGCTGCAATTCACCCCGGACGAGTGGCAAGCGCTGCAAACCGAGCATGCGCGCCTCACCCATGCCGCGAGCTTGATCGATGGCGCGCGCTACGGGGTAGAGGTATTGTCCGAGAGCGAAAATTCGCTCATCACCCAGCTCGCCGGTTTGATTTCCAAATTGAATCAGTTGCGCGAATACGATGCCGGTCTCAAAGAAACGCTGGACACCTTGGAGCCTGCCGAAATCCAATTGCAGGAAGCAGCGCACAGCCTAAATCATTATGTGCAACGCCTCGATCTCGATCCGGAGCGCCTGAACGAATGCGAGCAGCGGCTCTCGGCGATCCACGCCACCGTGCGCAAATTTCGCGTGACGCCCGAGCAGCTACCGCAATTGTTGGAGAGCGCGAATACCCGCCTGGCCGCGCTGATCGAATGCGCCGACCCCGCTGCTCTGGCGCGCAAAGAGCAAGATGCAAAAGCCCGCTTCGACGAGCTGGCAAAAAAACTCAGCGCCGGACGCAAGCAAGTCGGCAAGAAGCTCAGCCAAAAAGTCAGCGCCACCCTGCAACAACTCGCAATGGCCGGCGGCGTATTCGAAGTGGCGTTAACGCCGGTACCCGAGGGCGCCAGCTACGGCCATGAGAATGTCGAGTTCCTGGTGGCCGCGCATGCCGGCATGAGCCCGAAACCTTTAGCCAAAGTTGCCTCCGGCGGCGAGTTGTCGCGCATCAGCTTGGCGATTCAAGTCGCCACCATCGATGTGGCCGCCGTACCCACGCTGATATTCGATGAAGTGGATGTCGGCATCGGCGGCGGCGTGGCCGAAGTTGTCGGCGCCTTGCTGAAAGACGTCGGCCTACGGCACCAAGTGTTGTGCATCACCCACCTGCCGCAAGTCGCTGCCCAAGGCCACCATCACTTGCGCGTCAGTAAAGAGACAGTCAAAGGTGCGACGCTGTCGCGGATTGAAACCCTGGATAAGCAAGCGCGCGTCGAAGAAATCGCGCGCATGCTGGGCGGGGTAGAGATTACCGAGAAGACCCGCGCGCACGCGGCGGAGATGCTAGCGCGGCATTAAGTCCGATACGGGCAACTCGCTTTCGCGCAATCCACATACAAATACAGCGAATGCTCGCGAATCGTGAAGCCGCGTTCTTTGGCGATTTTCTCTTGGCGTTTTTCGATTTCAGAGTCGAAAAATTCTTCTACCCGGCCACATTGCAGGCAGACCAAGTGATCGTGGTGGCCGCCTTGGTTGAGTTCGAATACGGCTTTGCCGCTTTCAAAGTGATGGCGGATCAATAGCCCAGCTTGTTCGAATTGGGTGAGCACGCGGTATACGGTGGCGAGCCCGATATCTTCGTGTTCGTTTATGAGTACGCGATAAATGTCCTCGGCGCTAAGGTGGCGCTGATCGCTGGCTTCAAACAGGCTCAAGATCTTGAGCCGGGGCAGGGTGGCTTTCAGGCCGACGCTTTTGAGTTCGCTAGGATCACTCATTTAATCTGTCGCTCATAACAGGGGCGTCCGGTGGAGAGAGACGCTTATGATACGGCTTTGCCCGGCCGATGCCAAAGCCTAGTCGCTGCGCTATAATGTCCCGTCGAATAAGGAATTTTCTCCCCATGCGCATTCTTGCCCCCCTTTCCCTGTTGTTGCTTGCCGCTTGTTCCAGCGACCCGATCGCCTCGTATATGCCTGAACCCTACAAGGTGACGATCCAGCAAGGCACCGCCATCACTCAAGACATGGTGGCCAAGTTGCGCCCAGGCATGAGTAAATCCCAGGTGCGTTTCATCCTGGGCACGCCGCCGATTACCGATATGTTCCACGCCAACCGTTGGGATTACGTGTATATCCTCAAGCAAGGCCATGAGGTGAAAGAGGAGCGCAAGCTCACCCTGTTCTTCGACAACGACCTGCTATCGCGCGTGGCGGGCGACGTGGCGGCCACGACTAAAGAGGATAAGCAGGAAGAAGCCGCCAAGCCAGCCAAGGCTGCGACTGAAATCGTGCTGGATAAATTCGATCCTAATGCTCCGCCCACCGCACCCAGCGATGAGAAGGGCTTTTTCGGCCGGATGATGGAATCGGTCGGTTTTTAATACATGATCAACATCGCAATCGCAGGCAGTTCCGGCCGCATGGGCCGCACCCTAATCGAAGTCATCTGCCAAACGCCGGATATGCGCTTGTCCGCCGCGCTGGATCGTGCCGGCAGCACTTTTCTGGGAAAAGATGCCGGCGAGTTGATCGGCGCCGCATGCGGCACGCTGATTAGCGATAGCTTTGACGCGCTGGACGGCGCGCATGCCCTAATCGACTTTACCCGCCCCGAGGGCACGCTGGCGCACATTGCCTATTGCCGCGCCAAGAACATCAACCTGGTGATCGGCACCACTGGGTTTACCCCCGATCAAAAGCAAATTATCAATGATGCCAGCCGCGACATCGGCATCGTATTCGCACCGAATATGAGCGTGGGCGTGAATATCGTATTTAAGTTGCTGGAGCAAGCGGCGAAGGTGCTGAATGATGGCTACGATATCGAGAT
>JAUXTZ010000157.1 GCA_030681095.1 Burkholderiales bacterium | reverse complement strand
ATGGCGTGCTCTGCATCTATGGCCCGTTCAACTACGGCGGGAAATTCACCTCCGAAAGCAATGCCCGCTTCGATGCGTGGTTGAAAGCGCGTGATCCACTGAGTGGGGTGCGCGATTTTGAAGCGGTGTGCGCGGTTGCGCAGAAGCATGGGCTGGTGCTACAACAAGACCACACCATGCCAGTGAACAATCGCACATTGGTCTTTCACAAGCGTTAATTCGTGGGCAACCATTGCCGCGCCGCGTCACATGGATGCACCCCTTCGTCATCCCTGGAGCGCGCTACTGAGCGGAGCGAGGCCGGGAGGCAAGTCCGGCGCCATGGCAAAATTCAGTGTGGTTTCAAAGCGCTGTTCGACGCATAAGATGATGGCTTTTGTGTAACCCGCCGCTTGGCCAAATTGGCATAAGCATTGCAACAGTACCAGTGCGGTGCGAGCCTTCGCATCGCGCATCGGGAACACTCTCTCCTATGATCCGGAGTTTGCCGGGTGGGTAGCCCCACCCGGCCTCTTTTTTATTTATTGCCGCTCTTCTTCGTGGCTTCGTACAGCGGCATCACACGCGGCAGAAGCGCTTCGATATCCTGGATACGGCTTGCCGGGGCGGGGTGGGTGCTGAGAAATTCCGGCGGATTGCCACCCCCGTTAGACATCATTTTGCGCCATACGCTGACTGCGCTATGCGGGTCATACCCGGCGCGCGCCATGAGTTCGAGACCGATATCGTCCGCCTCGCGTTCCTTCTGGCGCGAGAAGGGTAACCCGACGGCCACATGGGTCGCGCCGGCGAGCAGATCCGTCGCGCCTTGGCCGAGGCCGGCCAGCGAGGCAAGGACCGAGACGCCCACCTGTTGCGCCACAGCCTCCGACATCGCCTCCCGCGTATGCTCGCGCAGCGCATGCGCGATTTCGTGGCCCATCACCGCGGCGATTTCAGCATCGGTGAGATGCAAGGAGTCGATCAAGCCGGAGTACACCGCGATTTTGCCGCCGGCGGCACAGTAGGCGTTGAGTTCCTTGCTGGTGATGACATTCACTTCCCATTTCCAATTGCGCGCATCGGGGCGAAATGCACCCGCTTGGCTGATTAGCCGGGAGGCGATTTCGCGCACGCGCGCCGTTTGTTGGGGGTTGGCGTTGAGCGTACCTTTAGAGGAAAACTTTTGCATCTCTTGTGCATAGAATTGCGCCGCGCCGGCGTCCGCTTGCTGCGATGAAACCAGCAGGAACTGCTTGCGCTGCACGCCCACTTCGCCCGCTTGAGTAGTGGTTTGGCAGCCTGCGGTGATCAGACTGCTTGAAATCAATGTACCTAAGATGAACAACTTAAGGGAATCGGATGAGAACAGGGTCATGGTCTTTGCCTCTCAAGAGTGTTTACCACTTAACGACATGCACATTCGCCAAGGTGCGGCCTAAAAAACGTTCGCCGATGGTTTGAAATCTGACGGGTACGTCGGTGACGAAGTATTCATAACGTGGCGCCCCCCGGTTCGGATTACCGAGCTGCTGTTCCTTGAGCAGGATAGCGGCGCGTTCCGCCATGGCTTGCGCCGAGTCGATCAGGCGCACGTTCGGCCCCGCCACGTCTTGCAATAGTGGGGTGAGCAGCGGGTAGTGCGTGCAGCCCAGTACCAGCGTGTCCACTTCTTGGGCCAGCACGGGTTTCAAATATTCTTGCGCGGTGAGCCGCGTCACCGGATGGTCGAGCCAGCCTTCCTCCACCAGCGGCACGAATAAAGGGCAGGCCTGGGAGTAGAGACGAATGTCGGGGTCATAGCGATGAATCGCCTGCGCATAGGCATTGCTATTGATGGTGGTGGGCGTGCCGAGGATGCCGATCTGTTTGTTGCGCGTGGCCTGCGCCGCTCCGAACGCGCCTGCATCAATCACATCCAGCACCGGCACTGGCGACAAGTCGCGCACGACTTGCGCCGCCACCGCCGCCATCGTGTTGCACGCAATGATGAGCAGCTTGACGTCTTTTGCCAAAAGAAACTCGGCGATCTGCGTCGTGTAATGCGCGATGGTCTCGACCGATTTCACGCCATAAGGCACGCGCGCCGTGTCGCCGAAATAGACGATGTTCTCGAATGGCAGGCGCTCCATGAGCGCGCGCACCACCGTCAGGCCGCCGACGCCGGAGTCGAACACACCAATAGGAGAGTTAGGGTCGATTTGCATAAGGGGGAAAGAAAAATTGAGCCACGAAAATTCGCGGCTGGGCAAATGCGATTATATCAGTCCACAACCCCGTGCTGCTCGAGCGCCCACGCTACATGCTCGCGCACCAGGCTGGACGGATGGTCGCACTTGGCTTGTAGCGCGTTGATGATGCCCGGTGCGGTCGGCGCATTGCCCAGCGCCACGGCGATATTGCGCAGCCATTGGGCATGCCCGATGCGGCGGATGGCGCTGCCGGCCATGCGCGAATCGAATTCGGTTTCGCTCCAGTTAAACAATTCGATCAGCGCAACATCATCCAAACCATGACGCGGATGGAAATCCGCTTCGAGCGTCGGCTGCGCGAATTTGTTCCACGGGCAGACCAATTGGCAGTCATCACAGCCGTAGATGCGGTTGCCCATGAGGGGCCGCAGCTCGACTGGAATACTGTCTTTGTGTTCGATGGTGAGATAAGAAATGCAGCGTCGCGCATCGACTTGATAGGGCGCGACGATGGCTTGGGTAGGGCAGATGTCGATGCAGGCTTGGCAAGTGCCGCAATGGTTTTCTGTGGGCGTATCGACCGGCAGCGCCAAGTCGGTATAGAGCTCGCCCAGAAAAAACCACGAGCCATGCTCGCGCTGCAACAGCAAGGTGTGCTTGCCGCGCCAACCCAGGCCGGCGTTTTGCGCCAGTTCTACTTCCATCACCGGGGCGCTGTCGGTGAAGGCGCGATGGTGGAAGGGGCCGATGGCTTGCGTGATGCGATCCGCCAGTTTTTGCAGCCGGTTACGCATCAGCTTGTGATAATCACGGCCCAGGGCATAACGCGAGATGAAGGCTTGCGTGGGGTCGTTGATGACATCCCAGCTATCGCGCGCATGGGGTGCTTGGTAGTCGATGCGGGCGCTGATGACACGCAAGGTGCCGGGCACCAGCTCCACCGGGCGCGCACGCTTCACGCCGTGTCTTGCCATATAATCCATCTCGCCATGCCGACCCGCCGCCAACCATTCCAGCAGCCGTACTTCCGCTTGCGGCATGTCCACGCCCGCGATTCCCACGGCTTGAAAGCCGAGTTCTTTTCCCCACGCTTTAATTTGCAGCGCGAGTTGGATCGGGTCGAGTTGGGCCGGGTTCAAATTGGAGTGAAGCATGCGTTGCATGATAGCGGGGCGGCATGCAATTGACACGCTTCCTGCCGGATGAGACCGCGACGCTGGCGTTTGGCGCAAAACTTGCGCAAGCGCTGGCGCCGGGGTTGACGATTTATCTCGATGGCGAGTTGGGCGCGGGCAAAACCACGCTGGTGCGCGGGGTGCTGCGCGGGCTGGGTTATATGGGCAAAGTGAAAAGCCCCACCTACACCCTGGTTGAACTTTATACAGTTTCGAGCTTATACTTGTATCACTTTGATTTTTATCGTTTCGCCGATCCACGTGAATGGGTGGATGCGGGTTTCCGCGAACACTTCAATCCGGACACGGTGTGCTTAGTGGAATGGCCGGAAAAAGCCGGCGAATTTTTGCCCATACCGGATGTGCGAATTGCGTTGTCTGTAATTGATGAAGCTCGAAGTCTCCAAATCAAAGCAGAAACGGAGGCAGGTAAAAAATGTTTGGCGTGTTTGGAAAAGGTAATGACCGATTAGCGGTGTTCTATCGCCTGCTAGCTGCGCTCGCATTTTTTTCCGCGTCAATCTCGGCAGGTTTCGCCGCTGAGACAATCAAAATTACCGCTGCCCGCGTCTGGCCCGCCGCCGAATACACGCGCATCACCCTCGAATCCAAACAGCCGATCAGCTTCAATCACTTCACGGTGAATCAACCCGAGCGCGTCGTGCTCGATCTGGAAAACATCGAACTCAGCAACACGCTGTCGCAACTGTCGGCCAAGATCGGCGCCGATGATCCTTTTATCAAAGTGGTGCGCGTCGGGCGTTTCAAACCGGGCGTGGTGCGCTTGGTATTCGATCTCAAGACCGAAGTGAAACCTGCGGTATTTACCGTCAAGCCCGTCGGCGAATATGGCCACCGTTTGGTGCTGGATATTTACCCCGCCAAGCCAGTCGATCCGCTATTAGCGCTGTTGGAAACCAGCAACGCGGTGGATGCCGCCGCTGGAATGAGCGCGCCGACCAAAGCCGAAAAAACCACACCCCTACCCGAGAAAAAACCGGAAGAAAAACTCGCCAAGGTCGAAGAAGAAAAAGCCGTCAATCCACGTAAAGCCAAAGGCAAGCCCAAAGACTTACTCGATTCAATGCGCATGGTGACCATAGCGCTGGATGCGGGACACGGTGGCGAAGATCCGGGGGCAAAAGGCGCTCGTGGCACATTCGAAAAAGATGTCACCTTATCCATAGCCAAGCGCGTCAAGGCCCAACTCGACGAAGAGCCCAATATGCGCGGCTTTCTGGTGCGCGACGGCGATTATTTTATCCCGCTGGGTAGCCGGGTAGTGAAGGCGCGCAAGGTCTCGGCCGACTTGTTCGTGTCGATTCATGCCGATGCTTTCATCAACCCGGAGGCACGCGGCTCCTCGGTATTCGCCCTATCGGAAAACGGCGCGACCAGCGCTGCCGCACGCTGGCTGGCCAAACGCGAAAACGAGGCCGACTTGATCGGCGGTGTGAATTTGGACGTGAAAGACAAATATCTCAAACAGACGCTGCTCGACTTGTCGCAAACCGCCACCATCAACGACAGCATGCGTTTGGGCAAAGCGGTGCTGGGTGAATTGGGCGGCGTGAATAAATTGCATAAAGCCGCCGTGGAGCAAGCCGGCTTCGCCGTACTGAAAGCGCCGGACATCCCCTCCATCCTGGTCGAGACTGCCTTTATCACTAATCCAGAAGAAGAAGCGCGCCTCACCGATGAGGACTACCAAGATAAAATGGCCGCCGCCATCGTCTCCGGCATCAAACGCTATTTCGCGCACAATCCGCCGCTGGCCAAGCCCAAGCTGGCGAAAAACTAACGCCTTTCCAAGGCTATAATGTCGGCTTAATTCTGAAGCCGACATGTCTCAAATCCATCTTCTCCCCGATCTGCTCATCAACCAAATCGCCGCTGGCGAGGTGGTGGATCGGCCTGCTTCCGCGCTGAAAGAGTTGCTGGAAAACAGCGTCGATGCGGGTGCGACGGAGATCGAGGTAAAGCTCACACAAGGCGGCATCAAGCAGATTCAAGTCACCGATAACGGTGGCGGCATCGCGGGCGAGCAGTTGGCCTTGGCCTTGGCACGCCATGCGACCAGCAAGATCGCTTCATTAGAAGATTTGGAGCGGGTGGCGAGCTTGGGCTTTCGCGGTGAAGCCTTGGCGAGTATTGCCTCCGTCACGCGCATGGCCTTGACCAGCCGCACGCTGCAAGCCGAACACGCCTGGCAAGTCGAAACCGAGGGCGGTGCGCTGTCTTCCCCGCAACCGGCGGCGCATCCGGTGGGCACCACGATTGAAGCACGCGATTTGTATTTCAACACCCCGGCGCGGCGTAAATTTTTAAAGACCGAGACGACCGAATACGCGCACTGCGAAGAGATGTTCAAACGCATTGCGCTGGCACATCCCGAGGTCGGCTTCACACTACAACACAATGGCCGCGTGACGTGGCACTTGCGCCCCACCCAACTTGCGCAGCGCGTGCACGAAATTCTGGGTGAGGATTTTGCGCAGGCCTCCTTACCCATTGAAGTGCAGGCAAGCGATTTGCGTCTTTCGGGTTTTGCTGGTGTGCCGGCGTATTCCCGCGCCAGCCGCGATGCGCAGTATTTTTTCGTGAATGGTCGTTTCGTGCGCGACAAATTGATCTCCCATGCGCTGCGCGAGGCATACAAAGATGTGCTGCATCAGGCGCGGCACCCGGCGTATGTTTTGTTCCTCACGCTCGATCCGGCGGCGGTGGATGTGAATGTGCATCCAACCAAGATCGAAGTGCGCTTTCGTGATGGCCGTGCAGTGCATCAGTTTCTATACCATGCAGTGAATCGGGCGTTGGCTGGTTCGCGTGGCGAAGCCTTGGGAAATGTGATGCAGGCCTCAGGTTTCGGGAAACAGGAGTCAGGATTCGGGACTCAGGATTCGGGGGGGTGGCATGCGCAGACGCCGATGGCGTATCCGAGACAGGATACTCTTTCGCTGGCGGTGAATGAGCCGAGTCCGTTTTATTCGACGCTCTTTGCTGGGGTAAAAGACGCCGTGGCAGAGGCGCCCCGGCAGGCTGAGCAGGCGGCAAGTGATGTGCCGCCTTTAGGTTATGCGCTGGGCCAGGTGCATGGCGTCTATATCCTGGCGCAAAACGCGCTGGGGCTGGTGTTGGTGGATATGCACGCCGCGCATGAGCGCGTGGTGTATGAAAAATTAAAAAATGCGCTCGATGCGCATGTCGTGCCGACACAACCCTTGCTCGTGCCCGCCGCCCTGACCGTCGGGCCGCTGGAAGTGGCGACGGTGGAAGAGCAGGGCGATACCTTGCGGCAACTCGGTTTCGAGATGGCGGTGCTCTCGCCCAACAGCATCGCGGTGCGCGCGATTCCCGCCTTGCTGCAAGATGCCGATCCCAGCGAGTTGGCGCGCGCCGTGCTGCAAGACTTGCGCGAATTCGGCGCCAGCCGCGTGCTCACCGAGCGTCGCAACGAATTACTCGCTACCATGGCCTGCCACGGTGCGGTGCGCGCCAATCGGCGGCTGATGATTCCGGAGATGAACGCGCTGCTGCGTGAAATGGAAGCGACCGAGCGTGCGGACCAGTGCAATCATGGCCGGCCGACGTGGTTTCAGATGACGATGCAGGACCTGGACAAACTCTTCATGCGCGGCAAATAATTCAAATCAATATGCGCGGAGCGCAAGTCCTCGGCTCGCTATTTGAGTCACGCACTCCGTAGCGCCGGCATCCTGCCGGCATGCAAGCAGGATGCTTGCGCTACATGCCTCCGAATCCATGCCTACACACTCTCACATCTCACCCCCCGCTATTCTGCTCATGGGTCCCACCGCCAGCGGCAAAACCGGCATCGCGGTGGAGCTGGTGCAACGGCTGCCGCTGGAAATCATCAGCGTCGATTCCGCGCTGGTGTATCGCCACATGAATATCGGCACCGCCAAGCCCGATGCCGCCACGCTGGCCATCGCGCCGCATCACCTGATCGACATCATCGAACCCACCGAGCGCTACTCCGCCGCGCAATTTCGGCATGACGCGCTGCGCTTGATGGCTTCGATTACCGCACGCGGCAAAATCCCCTTGCTGGTCGGCGGCACCATGCTCTATTTCAAAGCGCTGCGCGAAGGCCTGAGTGACTTGCCGCAAGCCGATGCTGAGGTGCGCGCCGAACTCGATGCGCGCGCGGCTGAGATCGGCTGGCCAGCCATGCACGCCGAGTTGGCGCGGGTGGACCCTGAAACCGCCGCGCGGCTCCAACCCACCGACCCGCAGCGCATTCAACGCGCGTTAGAAGTGTATGAGCTCACCGGCGAACCCATGTCGCTCCTCATGGCGCGCGAGGCGCCCGAACCCTTGCTCTATCGCACCTTGCCGATCGGCCTCATGCCGAGCGACCGCGCGGTGCTGCATCAGCGCATCGCCGATCGCTTCGATGCGATGCTGGCGCAAGGTTTGATTGCAGAAGTGAAATGGCTGCGCGAACATTACGCCTTGAATGCGCTGATGCCCGCCATGCGCTGCGTCGGCTATCGCCAAACCTGGCAGTATCTGGAGGGGGAATTCGATTACGACGCGTTGCGCGACAAAGGCCTCGCCGCCACGCGCCAGCTTGCCAAGCGGCAGATGACTTGGCTGCGGGGAATGGGGGATGCGGTGGTGATGGATTGTTTGGATACACGCCTCACCGAGCGGGTGGGGGAGGCGGTGAAAGGATTTTTGAATTCGTAATTAGTAGGGCGCTTCGCACGAATACTACTAAAGATCTGTGCCTATGTTCGTTAGCGAACCGACTTGCTCTTGCTGGGCTCCTAAGCTGGCCGCTCACCTTACTTAGGAGGTTTTCATGAAAACTCAATCATTGTTATTGGCTAGCCTGTTCGCGCTAGGTATCTTGGCCGGCTGCGCCACGCCGGATCAACGTCAGGTCAGTTCGGATCCTGGTTATCGCAGCAACTATGTGGCCTATGGTGTCGTCGAAACCATCCAGCAATCCAGCAGCGGCATCGCGAATAGCGGAATCGGTGCAGGCACCATCATTGGTGGAGTTGTCGGCGGCGTATTAGGGAATCAAGTGGGTGGCGGCACTGGTAAAACCATCGCCACTGTTGCGGGTGTTGCGGGCGGCGCGCTGATCGGTCATGAAGTCGATAAAAACCGCCAGGAAAAAAATCTCACGTATACCGTAAGCGTGCGTTTGAATAACGGTGATTTACAAACCATCCACCTGGATGGCATTAGCGATCTACGCGTCGGCGACCGCGTACGCATCGAAAACAATCAACTTTATCGCTATTAATCGGATGCGGCCCCAGGGCCGCATCTGCATTACGGCAGGAAAGCTAAGTAGATTTAGAAACCACCTTAGCCTTTGCCGCCCCCACCGCAAACGTCAATCCCACTTCGCTCCCCACCTGAAGCGCGCCGCTATCCCGCACCACATTCCCCTGCTCATCCCGCACGATACTGTAGCCGCGCTCCAATATCGCCTGTGGATTCAAATGGTCGAGATTCCCCGCTAAGCGTGCGATTTCACCTTGTGCGAAGACCAGGCGATTTTGCATGACCAAGGTGAGGCGGGTGGAGAGGTGCGTGTGGCGTTGGATGAGCGGGGCGACGTTGGGGCGTGCGCTACCGATGCGGTCGCTGAGTTGCCGCAGCTGCCAGCGTTGCGTGTTCAAGTTGTGTTGTAAGCCACGATTCAGGCGCTGCGATAGATGTTCGAGTTGCGCGCGTTGGTGGCGGAGCCGTTCACCTGGATGGACTAAGCGCTTCTGTAAATGATCCAGATGCTGCATGCGGCTCTCGAGCAGGCGTG